>JAYTEU010000708.1:0-18233 GCA_043734985.1 Chthonomonadaceae bacterium | reverse complement strand
GTAGATCGACCAGCCGGGACGCCAGCCGATCGCGCCTCGCCGGCTCAACTCGAGCGACTCCCCACGCGTCATCGGTCGCCCTTCCCCCGCGAGCATCATGAGGAAGAACGGGCCAAAGGTGACTAGAAACCCAACCACCGTCAGTGAGATTGTACACACTACAAGAGGCAGGCGATACCGCGATAGGATCCTGTGGAACGATTGCAGCGGCCCCATGTGGTCACTGGCTAGTCGAAGTGCCAGCACGGCCGCCAGAGTGAGCGCACCGCCGACTGCGGAGCGCATCGTCGATGGGGGCCGCACTACGCGTTCCGGTACTCCCGCGGTCATAACAACCTCAGGCACGGTGTTCTGTTGAACGGCAGCGTCGGGCACGTGAACGGGCCGCTCTATCGCCTCGCGGTTCAACCGTTCGAGGGTCTGACCCCATCGGAAGATCCCGGCCTGCAAAACTCCTATTCCGCCGACGATTCCCACGGCGACGATCAGGTTGTGGGTCCGTTGAACCCCCGATGAGAGACTGGCTGCCACCGCCAGAGCGAAAAGCCCCCCGAGCGAGAGATTGCAGATCGTGCCCCAGTATCGCGCGGGTGGCACGCTTTCCATTCGGCGCGGATAAATTGCGGATAACAGAACGCCGACCGGACCCATTTTATGCAGCCGGTTCCGGTGCTCGCCGGCGTCCTTGGAGCGCTGCATAACTTCCATGGCAAACGGCACCAGAGCGGCCATCCATGTTAGTGACAATACCAGGAGCGCCAAAAGGAATGCAATCAAGCCGGGCTCGATGGAAGCATGCGCGGCCATGTTACTCTCCACTCGCGACTTTTCGACTCGGAAGTCGAAGAGCGCCTGCCGCTACTGCCTCGCGCCGTGGAAAGTTATCGCTCATTTTCGATCTTCCCCGCGCGGGCCGGGATCCAAGGCGGTCGTCCCGCCGTGTATGGAAGCTTGAAAAAGCCTCGAAACGTGTCCGTGTGCAGCGTGGAGCCCCTCCTTGTCTGGTAGGCGGCGTGATGGTCCGTCGCGGTGTGCAGGGTCTGGGTCTCATCGGGAAAATTGGGATCGTAGATGTAAACGTCCCAATGCGGCTCGTCTATCCCCTCGTGGTGGCTATAGCCGATCGCCAGAGATTGGTGGTTCCCCGTAAGGGCGTTCTTCACCCCGCTGGGGCTGTCAAGATGTATCTTCACGATGCCGATGAGCACGGGCCGCCCGGCATCCAGCTCGGGACGGATGTTGTGCAGAAATTCGTGATGCGTCAAAACATGAACGCCCTTAACCCCCTGCGTATTATCCGGATAGAGCATCCATTCCGCCATCCGGGCAATAATGAAACCGTTGTCGTACCGGAAGCTATCTTGTTGGCGTCGATAAATGTAGGACCGGTTCGGCGTCCCGGCTGACGGCGGCGTGGTGTCGAGGGGTGCCCGACCGCCGAGATTGTAGGTATCAAGAGCCGCGTAGGACATGCCGCCGCACAGCGCGTAGGAGGTGTGGCCAAAGTTCACTGTCCCTATACCGGGCACGTCGATGAGTATGTCCCCCGGGAAATCGGTGTTCTGGAAATGGAGCCCGTGAACCCTTGGGTTGAAAGTGGTATCTTTGCCATTCGCCAGCACCTTGATGGTTACGGTCCTGGTAACCCCTCCGTAAGTCGCGGTGACGGCGCCCGAGGCGGAGGTCGACGCCGGCACGGTTGCGATCTGAAAATTCGCGGGATTCCAGGGCTCGTCCGCCCGTATTCTCAGTACCGCGGGCACAACGATCGCGGAATTGTTGCTCGACAGAACGATTGCGATCGAACTTCCGGCGGCGATACGGCCCGTGAGGTACACCTTTCCGGTTAAGGGCGTTCCGGCCGCCACACTGGACGAACTGGTTTCCAGAAGCGCGAGCGTTGGGGGTAAGACAGTCAGCGTGACGGTCTTGGTGATTCCACCGTACGAGGCTTCGATTGTCACGGCCGTCGGATTGCTGACCGGGCGGGTGGCTACCTGAAATACGATTTCACTCTGACCGCCGGGAATCAGAAGCGACTCGTCCTTCTGTATCTGCACGGACGCCAGCGTAGCCACCGATGAGTTCGTGCTGATAACGTGGACGCTGGCGCCGCGCGATGGCGCCGGCCCGCTGAGCTTCACAATAAAGCGAATCGGGGGATCGCCACCGGTGACGGTGGTTAAAATGCACAGGAGGGAAGAGAGGACGGAGGCCGGAGCCCGAGGCGCCGTAAAGGCGGCCGCTCTTGCCGCCGTAACTGTAGTGTCCGGGAGCGCGCTCAACCGTACAGGCGCGCCGCGGCTGATAAGCGCGCCGCCGCGAGCCTTACCGTCGTCGTTCCGTCCGTCGGCTCGCACGCCTTGTTGCGCGCACAGCGGGGCGCTCAGGAATAGAAGCGCGGCGTACCTCGGTATAGCCCGTAATATCGTGCGGAGCATCTTGTCTCTCTTTTCTTTGGCGCGGAAAATGCTGACTGTCGGTCATTCTAATGAGTTGAGCTAGCCTTGTCGGCAACCTTCGACAATACCCCTGACTTAAGAAGCGCAAAGACACGGTAGATATAGGTCCTCCGCCTGTGCGCGCTGGGGTCGACGAAACTGGTCTCGCTGCGAACGCCGGATATCTGCAGAAAGGGCGCGTTCGCTCCGACCGACCGCTGCACGATGTAGCCTGCCGATCCCGGGGCCGCCGTCCAGTCCAGGCGCATGCCCCCGCGCGCATCAGGCTTCGCGTCGAGCGTTCCGGCTGTTACAACGGGCCGATTTGGAAGGGTGACGTCGAAGGTATTGGAAGGATCCGACTGCAAACCGTCGCTGTTCTCGGAACGGACGCAGTAGAGATACTCGAGCCCGCCGATAACCTGAGCATCCGCAAAAATACCCCGTGCGCTTTTCGCGAGCGCATCTACGTGTACGAGACCGACCTCTTTGAAGCTGCTGGGATGCAGGAGCGCAAGCGTTGCGCCGTCGAGTGGCGCTCCCGGCTTTAGCGACGTCAGCGTGCGGGCGAGAGCCGAGACCCGAGATTCGCGACGCCCGACGCCGAAACGCTCGAATGCGGCGCCGATCCGATTCGCCGCCGGAGCGACTGCCGCGGCGCCGCCCATCTCCTTCCGCAATATGTGGTACGCGACGATCTCCCCGTCCGCCGGATTTCCGGCAAAGCTAACTTCCACCCGCCCTTGCTTGTCCGGAGCGGCGCCGAGCAGCGCCGGGATGCTGGGAGGCAGTGTCGCGGGGATGCGAACGGTAGTCTCGGCGGCATCGCCGGCAATGCCCCACCGGCTGACGGGCACAACGCGGTAACTATAGTGCGTGCCGTGAGACCGGGACACCTCGTCAGCGAACGTTGTAACGTCTTCGACTTCGCCGAGCAGGGCATAATACTGGATCGGCAGGTTAACGAACTTGTCCGTATATCGAAGAACCGCGCCGGCTCGCATCGTCACGTCCCGCGGTCTTCCGGCAGCCGCCGGCTGCGCGGCTACTCCAGCGAAGAAGCCCGTAGCAGTTGCCCTATAGACCCTGTACGTGATCGGCTTAGTCCCGGCGACCTCGTTCCAGGAGAGGATCACCCCGCCTGCTCGGTCCAGCGCGTGCCCCCTGACTGTCAGATCCTTCTTGCCCGGCAGCACAAGCCGCTTGTGGCTGGCCGGCCCTGATCCTAGCTTGCTGAAGGCTCCTTTCAAACCGGCCGGCGGAGGCGGCTGGCTTCTGGACGGCACCTCTACGGTCCGGGTGATGCGGGGCGTCGATGGCAGGTGATTCGACACGTACTCCGCCGTGATCTCGTAGCGGTAATAATGGTCCGTCGGCACCTTCCGATCGGTGAACGACAGCCATGCTCGAATCGGCCCGAGACGAGCAGGAGCACGCGCAATTGCTTTTGAAATATGAGGCGTCGTGGCCAACGCCTGACGTGTAGACTCGCCGGGGATGGGATTTGCCGTGAGCAGAACCTTCTTGGTCTCGTCATCCGCGTCGATCCGTGATACCCGGTAGAGTACGGCGCCTCCTTCCGCCGTCCATGCCAGTGTAACCGCGTCATCTTTTTCTACAAAGTCGGCGTGGGCCTGCGCTATTGCCGGCGGGCTCCGCAGGTCACGTACAGTCACTTTCAGAGGATTCGAAAGCGCGCTTTTTCGGCCGAACCAGTCCTCGAAGGTAACCCAATACGTAACCTCGCCCGGGGAGACGTTGTAATCTTGGAAGAATTCGGCAGGCTCGTCCGACTGACCGTCCGCAATCACGATGGGCTTCAGATTAAGGAGAAGAGTTGTAGCGGGGCTCTTCTGGTCGGTGCGCGTGACGCTGTAGCTCGAGATGCCGAACGTCTCTTCCTCTTTGTCCGAAAGCCTGTCCCACCGCAGCCCGATAGTCTGTCCGTCGAGTTGATGCGCTTTCAGGCCGGTTGGAGGCCTCGGCTGCGGATCCTTGCCCACGGTGATCTCCGCCGTGGCGACGTCGAGAACGCTCTCCATCCCTTTCGCGTCAATGGTCCTGAGCGCATACTGGATCTTTTCACCTGCGGCGACCTGTGTGTCCGTGTACGAGAGGCCCAGCGCCTTATGGAGCCCCGATGAGTGAATGAGCGAACCCACCATCAGGTGCGTTCGAGCTTCCATTGCAGCCTCTAGCGCGGTTTGCGGCCGCGCGCTGCCTGGTGGCATGGTCTTTGCAATTCGCTCCCGGTACGCGGCCACTTCGGGCAGCCCGGCGACGCTCTCCCGAATCTCCTGCGTCGACGGCTGGGGCCCGGGCCTGCCGCGCAGGCTCTCCACGTGCCTGCTGATCGCGTCGAAAACGGACGCCGAGCTTCGCGCGGCGGGGCCAGCATGTCCCAGGGCGAGATCCTTCTCGGCGGTGCCGGGCGGTATGGCAAGCGCTCTCGCCATAACCTCGCCCAGTTTCATCCCGGGTCCCAGCAGCCGGTTGGCGTCTGCCGGCGTATCGCTGGGCCGAAGCGGGACGGGGTTCAGGCGGGCCCGCTTGCCGTTCGCCGTGCGGTAAACGTTAAAGCCGCCGGCGGGCAGCCACGTGCGACCCGTCAGCATCCATTTCAGGCGAACCACGTCGCGCCCATTCTCCGTGGTGGTAGCCGCGCCCAGTGCGATGTCCGCCCGCGCCCCTGCCGGCGCGAGCAGGAGAATCACGCACACAGTCCACAGTCGTCCTGACATCTCAATGTGCCTCTCTGCTCCGTATGGAAATCGCCCGTGCCACGGCCCCGCCGCGCGGGATGCCGGCCAACCCTGCGGGCGACAGACCTATTGCATGCGCTTCGGCGCTCGGAGCGCATCCCTCGCGCTCTGGGAACCCGGGTTCTATGGCTTGATCACGCCGTGTATGTGACCCTTAAAATCCACGTGAGTTTGGAACGGCTTGATCCCAACTCGAATGGTGCCGGTGACATCGCCGACGAAATCAAAGCGGTTGGTGTCGAGCGTGGCCGCGAGGAGCGCGTGGGTTTGAAAAACGAACGCCGAAACGTCTACGGAGCCGTCGACCAGCAGCGTGCCTGCTGCCGTCATCCCGGCCGTTTTATCTAGCGTGATGTCCAGCGTGCCTTCCACCTTCCCCTTGATTACTTTGAAGAAGTCCCCCTCCCAGAGGAGGGCCGCCTGAATCTTCTTTTCTTTTTTGAGCTCTACCGTGAATCCCCCCTTGATGGGCGGAAATTTACCGTCAAAGAGAGTCACTGTCGCCGCGGCGGTGGCTAACGGCCAGCCCACGCGGAAGTACTGAGTCTTAGGCGACAGCAGCATGTCTATGGTGCCGCTGAGCGCATAGAGTCTCGTTTTCTTGTCCGGGAAGTTCAAGTCGGCGCTGAATACGCCGCGAAGCGCCTTCGTCCGGCTGAAGTAGGAGATGTCGGCTGTCGCGGTGCGGTCGCCTTTTGGGGTAGGGCTCTGGTCTTCAAGGAACCAGAATTGACCGTTTAGATCGACGGACAACTCGGGGAAAGTAACCGTGAGGGTTACATCGCCCCAGGCCACGCTGGGATCCTCTATGGTTCCTATTTTTACACCCGCGACGAAGAGCCATCCGTTCTTAGATTCCGGGTCGGGCTTGAGCTGGTAATCCTTGCCGGGTATCCCCGTGGCATTGGGCGGAACGGATACGACGTTGTGACCGAGCCCGCCGCGGAACCCAAACAGGCCCAGGCCGGTTTGACCCAGAACCACAGGGGTCGTCACCGGCAATTCGACGTTGCCTATTAGAAACCAGGCGTTTTTTCCTACCAGGAAGTGAACATCGCCCTCTATCACCCCGGCCGCCATGTTCAAGGCAAGCTTGGCGTCGCCGTACAGGTAACGGTTCCCGGCGTCGTCGAGCTTCTCGGTGAGCCCTCCCTCTATTGTCGCAAGGTTCATGACCGAGCCCATGAAGTGGATTCCGCCGACGGTGAGTTTCGGACCCTCGTACACCTTGAGCCCTTCGAAATCGACGTGACCCGTCACGGGCAAATCGTCGCCGAGCTTGACCCCGCCTGTCAGCCCGATCCACTTGCCGTTTTTCTCGTCCGTCCCGAAGCCGATCTGGGTTGCCTCCACCGTGCAGACGCCCAGGCTAAGACGAGCGGGATGGGGAAGGGTGAGCCACTCTCCGGTAGGAAGGCTTACTTTCCCGTCGGAGTCGATGGAGAGGTCCGTAACCTGAATTGCCGCGTCGCCGAACGCCGCGATTTCGGGAAATGACAGCGCGCCGCTAACCAGGAGCACGAACCGGCCGTCTGGCTGGTGCTTAAGGCACGCGGAAGACAGGGCCACGGCCAACCCGAACTTGTGGAGGCTGAGAGGAGTGGAGGGATCGACCTCGGCGCTAATCAATCCTGCCGTCGAGAAGCCGATTTTGACCCCGAGTTCCCCCCATTCCGGAACGGTTATCTGGCCGGAGATGGAGAACAGCTTGACGGCGCTCTCTTCAAGCGACACGGTACCCGAGCTGGCTTTACAGGGGAACCCCATCAGCTTCAGGCCCGGTATGGCGTCCGGCGTCAATGTGACTGAACCGCTGATCCCGAGTGTATCGAAATAAAAGTCTTTGACCGATACCGTGGCTCGCCCCGATGCAGATGACAGCCCCTTCGGCAGATCGAGCGTGGCGCTTTCTAAATATATGCCCGTCCACGCCGTATCGGTGCCCGGTTTCTTCACTCCAATGCCGGCGGATAGGTCGACGACGACCGCGCCCTTCGAGTGCAGCGCGAAGCTGTTCCAGTAGATATCGAGCGGCTGCGCGATACTCAGCACGAAGCCCTTGGATATGTCCGCCTGGATGCCTTTGATCACGACGCGGGCGCCGGCAGCATCGTCGGAGTTCCTGACGTCCGGCGGCAGGATAAGGTCTGCCGTTATTCCGAATGAATTGAAATGCCCGTGGACCACGGAGACATTGACCGCCGTGATACTGAGCGCAAAGTCCAGCGGCTGGAGCAATTGGACCGTCTGCGGGCCGTCCAGCGTGGCTTTATCGAATGTCAGGTCTCCGTTCTCGTCCAACTGCAGATTGGTCACATGCAGCGCGAGCGGCGTGGGATCCTGAGAGGAGAGCGAGGGGAGGCTCGTCTTGACGGCTGCCGAAGGGACCTTCAATGTCAGCGCATAAGACTTGGCCGTGGGATCGGCGGACGTTCGGGGCCACGTGAGATCGAAGTCAGCCGCGGCTGCGTTTAAGACGAATGGGCCGAGCCATAAGCCACCTGTAAGCGGGCTGAGATCTATTCCCTTAAGGCTCACCGTGAGCTTCTTATCTTTGTACTCGATTGTGTTATTGGGCAGCTCCAGCGATGCCTGCGAACCACTAGACGTCTTAAAAGGAAACGTGAGCCTGGCACGTCCCGTAATCTTGATGTCGCTCGGCGGCGTTTCCTTCGGCGTACCCGTGACAGTAATCTTAGTGCCCGACCGTAACGTGAGCTTTAGATCGTCCAGGCCCGCGTCGAGAAAGTCGTCCGGCGTATAGTCGTCTGTCAGTGTAATGGTGTAGCCGGTTACCGCGCCGTTTTTGTCGACTGTGAGTTTCTCGAAGCCTACGGTCGATATAGTGTGTGGATCACGCTGCAGGTACATGCGCAGTTTGCCCGTACCGCTCGCCGGGTTGCTTAACGTGGGCGGTCCGGCGACGTAGCTAGTCACTTCGAGAGTCATCTTGCCGATCTCGGTCCCAGGGATTAAGGCGTTGTGCAAGGTGAGCGTGGCCACCTGTCCCATGGCCGGCCCGGCGTAAAGAAACGCAATCATCATCAGGGCGGAAACGACTTGATAACGGCTGCTTCTTACGAGCTTCCTGGACATCATAATAGGGGCTTTCTTCCAGCTGTGCTGGTTATGTCGGCGAATTACACGGGCCCACGCGCGTGTATCGCAACGCGTTAACGGCGCAATATCTTGTCTGTGGGAACCTGGAGGTACGGGGCCATCCCGGTTTGTTTCATGAAAATCTGCTCGTAGACCCCCGCCTGGACAAAGACCATTTTCTCCGGGTGGATCGTCCACTGATTGCTGCTGTCCAATTTCGTGTCGAAGCCAAGCATAACATTGGGTTTCGTCATACTGGTGGTCGAGCCCAGGTCACGGAGCAGGCGGTTAATTTCGTCGTGCCTCATCAGGAGGAGTTTGGTCATTGTGACTGTGTTGTAGGCCGGGGCGAATTTCGTGTAATCGAACGGCACCGGGCCCTTCGCTTTGAATACGGCTCCCTGGCTGTCGTCGATATGCAGTTCGCGCACGTCGAACGTGTGGCGGTCGATCCGCTCCCCGACGGCGGGGTTCCCAGGTTGGCTTCCCGGACCGATGACTGCGTCAAAATACGTCTGCGGCTGCGACACGTAGCCTTTGATCTGGTCGTAGGTACGGCCGATGTATTTCACGAGAATGAAGTTGAGAAGGTCCTTCTGGAGGACGGCAATTTCGCGCTTGAGCTCCTTGAAAGGAGCCTTGATGACATTGGGAAGAACGTCATCGAGAACTTCCAAAATCCATTTATTGATAAGCTGGATGTTGGCAATGGCTCCTCCCACGAAGTCGGGCAAGCCCATCATGGAGAGGAGATGATCTCGCACGTAGAGCTTGAGGATATTCTGGGCCGCGCTGAAATCCGAGCCGCCGGGTTTTGTGAACAGAGCCCGGGCTACTTCGTGGCTGCAGGACGGCCATGCGCGCAATCCGCTGTCGATATCCTTGATCCAGGATTTCTGGTATGCGATCCATCCGAGATGGCTCGCATCGTACAAACCCCTGTCGAAGGGTGACTTATTGTTGTAGTCCTCGATTTTTTTCTGAAGGCCGGTCTTGAGCGTAGAAAATATGCGTGGTATGGAAAACTGGCTGCCATCGCCGACAAGAAGAGATTTGTCCAAAACAGATCCTGGCCTGGCATCGATCATATTCCTGTATATAAAGTCGTCAACGCCGCTCAGGCTGATCTCGTAAGAGGCAGCGGGGGGCGTGTGTTCCCCGATATACGCTTCCAACAGAATATGTTTGACGGCATTGTTTCCATACGTGAAGTCGCCGCCGGAAAAGTGGTTAACAAAAGTATGCGCGTACATGTCCCCGGCTGAATGTGAAAGAAATCCTGCCACGAACGCCTTTTCCTGCGGACTGCCGCCGACGACAGTCGGCCCCTTCGGCGAAGAGAAACAGCGCCCCCAAAGGTACTCCAGCCAGGCATTGGAACCCCCCGGGACCGATGGGGTTGCGAAGTTGCCGAGGCTGTGGTCCGGGTGGATAACCTCCTGGCCGGTCAGAATATCCGGGTATGCGTCCGGACCGACAACTCCAGCCCTGAACTGCGCGGGGTAGAGTCTGATCGCCGCCAGGATATCGGGATCGACGGCATAATCTCCGATCTTATCAAGCATCTGTCCGGTAACAAAATTTACACGGTAGATGCTGACCTTGCCGTCATCAATAGCGTCCAGCCGCGCTAATTCCGCAAGGTAGATGTGAGTGGTCGGCTTCCAGGCTCCGGCCGGGACGCCGATGAGCAGCGTGAATGCCAGGATGAGTATCAAAGCGCTGAATTTCGATCGTATCTTGGACATGACGGCTCCTTCGACTGGTGTCAATCATTTGACCTTATGGCGCGGGCGGCTCCGCGGCAGCGACCGGTACTGCTGTCGGCGCGGCGATACGCACCACATCGTCCTTGGCAAATCCCTTGCCGTCCGTTGGCGTAGCCACGGCTAGATCGGCCATTATCGCGGTGATTTTGCACTTGCCTGCCAGCTTGTCCGGACTTCTGCCCAGTATGACCCGGGTCTGCGGGTGAACAAGCATCCTTCCAGGATGCAGCACCTCGAATTCGTCACCGATCTTCAGTCCTTCCTTAGAGCCGGCTGCAATGTAAATGGAGGTGACCGTCTCGCCACTGGTCTCCACGTCGGCAACCCGGCCCTCCCAGAGTAGTTTCTCCATTCGATCACAGATCAACTTTACGGCTTTCTCGATGGCCTCGCGGGTTGCGTGTCCCAGGGGGCTGTTGGCAAAACTGGAGTTACCCACTTTCAAATCGCCAACGCTGATGTTCAGGTCGCTGCCTTTCGCCTTCGCTCTGCCTTCCGCACGGACAGAGTCTATAATCTGGCCCGTGGACGCGTCGAAGATACGGATGTCCAGGGCGACGAGCGCCACGGAACTACTGGTGGACCCGCTGAGTATTTTGCCGAAAATGCCGCCCGTGCTCGTACTGGATTTACTGAAAGAGAATTCCGTTATCGCTCCGCGAATGATCGCTTGCGCTCCAAGAAGCGACCCGGGCTTAAGGGCCGATGTAGGATCTACCGCCTCGGTTTTGTTAAGTGCCTGCTCGTCTTGCAGGTCCTTCAGGTATTTGCGCTCCAGGAGGACGAACCGGTTGGAATTGACCAGCGCTGTCGTGAGCATCTCCGTCATGCCGGTGCCAAAATCGGCGGGCGGCTGAATGTCTGCAGTCGTGGAGGAAGCGCCCGGGGAACCGGAGGCGCCCGCCGTGATTTTTACCTCCAGGTCCGAGACAGCAAGTCGTTTCTTCGGACCGTAGTAAGCGGGCAGCGGCGCAGTGGCGCCCGTTGCATCCGTTTTGCCTTTGCCCTTTTTGTGCCGGTCGTGCTTACCGGCGGTTGGCTCGCGCGGATTTGCGGCGGCAGGATCGTCATCGAGCAGGGATCGCGGAAGTGCCAGCGCCGAACAGGTAACGAACGCAAGAGATCCGAGCAGCCATATACGAAGCAAAACGTGTTTCATAACGTGTTTCATTAGGTAAGCCTTTCGAGGCGTGGCGTCCATTACAGCGCCTGTATGGTGAACCCGAGTCGTTCGCACGGCGTGATATCGCACATGCGCTGCCCAATGAACCATGATACGACATCCGGTATCTACAAACTATCTACAAACGCTTTCAAACTGGGGCGGATTTCTTCAGGTACGCCGAGAACAAACAACGGGCGCCGGAGGTAGTGGTCAATTGTGAGGCATTATTGGGGCATCTGCGTCGAGGTCTGCTTAACTGCGGCGTACGAGTTCAAGATGCGGCAAAGGGCTGTGAACCGAGGTGGCCGGAGTTTAATGTGCGTAGTGGCCTCGGGATTCCCGCGGCGCTCATAGGCGTGGTTTCGATCCAGCGCGGTCATCCGAGAGCCAGATTTCCGCTGTCCTGCCGAAACCGCCTGTCACAATGCGCCTCCCGTCTCCCGAGAAAGTGGCCGATGAGACACTGCTCCCGTGTCCCTTGAGGGTAAGCAGCTCGCGTCCCGAGACGCTATCCCACAGCTTCGCAGTGGTGTCTCGACTCCCCGTTACAATGCGATTCCCCGTTGGAGAGACCGCAACGGAAGCCAGGCCGGCTCTATGCCCTTTCAGCGTGCGAATAATACGCCCTGTGGCGACCTCCCAGATTTTGGCCGAATTATCCTCGCTTCCGGTCACGACATGGCGGCCATCCGGATAGAATGCGACACACCGGATAGTCCTCGAGTGTCCACGGAACGACCGTAACAGCAGCCCCGTGCGCGCGTCCCAAAGGTCTGCGGCCCTGGCAAGTCCCCCGGTCAAGATACGAGTGCCGTCCGCGGAGAACGCGACCGCATAGACAGGGCCATGTATGGTCTTCACGGTCGCAGGTTCGTCGGGCCGATTGAGCGTGAGCGTCGCCGGTCCGATGGCCATATCCCACACCTTTGCGGTTTCGTCCCAACTTCCTGTTACGATCCGCTTGCCATCCTGAGAAAAGGCCATCGATGAGACGGTCATGGTATGTCCCTTCAGGACCCGCTCCTTTTCTCCGGAGGCTGTGTCCCACACGGTTGCGGTACAGTCTTTACTCCCCGTCGCTATGCGTTTGCCGTCCCGTGAAAAGGCCACAGACACGATGGCAAGCCGGTGTCCCCTGAGGATCTTCGTCTCGAGGCCCAACCGGGCATCCCACACCCTCGCCGTGCCATCACTCCCGCCGGTCACAATCTGGCTGCCATCCGAAGAATAGGCGACCGATGAGATATGGTCCACCCGTCCTATATGGCTGCTGCTTTCAGGCGCGGAATTGCCGTCCCACAACTTGGCTGTGTTGTCGAGGCTTCCCGTGATTATGTGCGTGCCATCGGGTGAAAATGCGGCCGCAGTGACGGCGTCGGTGTGACCCTTCAGGGTGCGTATCTCTTGATAAGTGGCGCTATCCCAGATCTTTGCCGTCTGATCGTCGCTGCACGTCAGAATACGTTTCCCGTCCCGAGAGAAAGTGGCGCAGTTAACACCGCTCGTATGCCCGATAAGGGTGAACAGCTCTGAATGTGTGGTCGCATCCCAGACCTTGACCAAGCCGTCGTTACTGGCCGTAATGATGCGGCGATCGTCAGGCGAAAAGGCGACGCTGTTGATAACTGCGGTGTGTCCCGTGAGCGCATACTTCTCGTATCCGGTTCTGGAGTCCCAGACCTTGGCCGTCATGTCGAAACAGCCGGTGACGATAGACCTGCCGTCCGCCGAGAAAGCGGCGCACTTGACGATGTCGGTATGCCCTTTCAGGGTAAGAAGCTCGGATCCGGCGGCTGCGTCGAATATCTTGACGACCTCGTTCCCCGTCATTACGATGCGCTCGCCGTCGGGAGAGAACGCGGCCGAATACGTGTTTCCGTGGTGTCCTTTGAGAGCGAATATCTTGCGCCCGGTAACGGCATCCCATACCATCGCCGTCGTGCCCCAACGGGTCACGAGGCGCCTGCCGTTGGGGGAGAATGCGACAAAGTACACTTCAAAGGGTGTTTTGAGCGTGAATATTCGCCGCCCCGTGGCGGCATCCCAAACAGTTGCGGTGTGGTCCTTTTTGCCAACGGCCACACGCTTCCCGTCAGGAGAGAACGCGGCGGAAGTGACGCCCTTCCCTCCAACAACAGAATGCTCGGCGAGCGTCTTCAAGTCCAGATGGCAGAGTCGGTTCCAGTATCCCCACTCGAACGTCCCTTTTCCCCGCCTACGCGTCTCTTCAAGAAGTTCCACGACGTGGCCTACGCTGTTGCTGTCCCAGTCGTGCTGGATCTGGTTCATGTTAGCGATGTACAGGCTGGCTTCCGCCCGTTCCGCGACGGCCGCGGATTCAGCAGTCTTCCGCTCAGCTATGTTCTTCTGAATGCGCTCGTTCCTCCCGGCGATCAGCGCCCGGATTTTGGCTGCGGATTCACGTGCCGCAGATTCGAAGGCATCTCTCGCTTTTCGGTCTGCCAGCGATTTTGAAACCAATGCGGCCGTCCGCTGACTCTCGGCATAATTCAATGCTGTTTGTCTTTGGGAAGCTGTCTCGGCAGCCTCCCTGGTCTTTTTCTTTGCCACGGATGCACTGTGGAAGGCATATAGAGATAGTGCCGCAAACATAGCCACTAGAATGCCGCTCACCGTGATCGCGCGGAATAGCCCGAGTCGGTACGCTGACCGCTGCCGCCTTCGCTCTGCGTCCGGCATGTGCATTCGCACCCAGGTTCTGTCGAACACCCGCTTGTAGATGCGGTTTCGGATCTTCAATAATCCGCTCTCTACGCGCACAATTCCCGCAAGCCGCAAGATGCTTACTAGCGGATTAGTGTCGTCGTTGACAACAGGCGTGCCACGACAAACCTTACCGTAAAGATCGAGCAGCGGGGCGGTATCCGCCTCGCTCCTCAACATTCGGTCCCGAACGAAGATCAGGTTCGAATCCCGCTCGTGCGCCCTGTCGGAGACGAAAAGGTCCGCGCATAATATATCGACAAGGTGGCAGTTGAGACCTGACACCTCCTGGTCGTCGATTGCCCATTCAGCCACGGCGTGGCACAGCCGCTGCGTGAGGTACGGGTGCCCGTTCGTCCAGTGGAGGATGCGGCATAAAATGCGTGCGTAAGCCTGGAAGTGTGATTGGGTCGGGGTCTCCGCCTCAATCGTGCCTAGGCCTTGAGCAAGCGGCGCGGCTTCTGCGTCGGTAAAGTCGTTCAACTCGATGCGACGGCCAATATTGAACGGTGTCATGCGGGTGTCCCGTATCAGGTCCGTTGGCGCTGCCACACCCATCATGCAGAATGTCAGCCGTCCAAAACGCGCATCTTCCGAGCGACGGTTGAAGCATTCCCGAATCGCCGCGAAGAACTCATCTGTGGAGAAAGGAAGGCTCCGAACCGAGTCGATCTCGTCGATGAAGATTACGATCGGGCCCGTTCTCCGGGCCATAACGAGGTCGCGCAGGGCGTTCATCCACCGCTGCAATGGACCGTGCTGTGAATGCTCACGCCAGTATAGCTCAGCCTCATCCTCCAGGAACATCTGCTCGCCAAGACGGGTTAACAGCCCAAAGTACCATTTTTCCGGAGTCAGGTTGCGACCGAGGGACGTCAAATCGATCATGGCGATGCCGACCCCATCCGCGCGAAGACGGGCCGCCGTGCGCACCATAAGAGACGATTTCCCCATCTGCCGCGAGGTGAATACGGAGCAGTATTCGCCGCCGCTGAGAGCACGGTATATTTCCGCGTCTGCCTTGCGCTCTATATAAGACTGCGAGTCCGGCCGCAGGCTGCCGCCCGTAACGTAAAAGCTGGAATTCACGTGCACCACCGCGTTTCTCCCAGAACCGGACTGGGATTTCCAAGCTAGCCGTCTCAGCATACATCCATTGTGTTCTACAAATCATCTACAAACGGAGGGGCCTAAAGTAGACGACGGCGGAGATAGACTTCGTAGAGCTTGCAGCGAAACTCGGCCGGCTTGCCTCCCCTGCCTGCAAGGATACCCGCACTTCGAAGCCGGAATATTCGATCCATATCCGTGTCTTGCCGTCCGCGCAGGATATCGCGAACGGCTTCGAGCAGGTCCGATTGTCGCAACAAAATTGCCGCGATGCGACTAAGATGGTCGGCATAGACCCAGTTTTCGCTGTAAGCGAGCGACTCAAACGGGACAACCTGTGTTCCGCTGGCGACCATTTCACGGAGACCGCGCTGCACCAAATAGGGGTGCCCACCGACAACCGCCACGAACCGTTCAATCTCCGCATCTCCTTTCAGCGGGAAACCATATCGGCGGTTCAGATCAACAATATCACCCCTGGAGAAATCTCCCAAAATCAACCGGGTTCCCACATTGAACGGCGACTGGTTCAAGTCTGTGATAAATAGGTGCGCCTCCGTAGAATAGGCCATCGCGAGGGTCAGTGCCGCCCAGGGCCCGTCCGGATCGAGCGCGCGCTCATCATGCCAGGAGCGAAATAAGGCGAATATCTCGTCGGAATAGGACACTGACAAGAGACGATCCACTTCATCCAGCGCCCAGACCAGGGGGCCGGAAACCGCCGGAAGAACCGCTTTACGAAGGTAGCGCCGAAAGTTCGCATTCGAGCCGCGATCGGAATTCCAATGAACGGACGGGGAGGCATCGATGTCAAGTTGGTCCGCAATCATGTGCGCCATCGCGAGCCAGAACGCATCGACGCTCTCCAACTGCTGTGCGTTCAATACCAGCAAGTTTGTGAGGACAATCCGGCACCCGCCCGCCCGCGCGTGATCCAGGGCCCTGGCCAGAAGAGAGCTTTTGCCGACCTGACGCGCGCCCTTTACCAGCACAATGCTGTCCCGCCGGTCAATCGCAGCCGCGAATTGAGCGTCAGCCGACCGGGAGATATAGAAAGCAGAGCGAAGTCCAAGAGCTCCTCCGACCGGCTCGAGCTGCTCGTTCCTCGCCGCGAGAGCCGTGTTCGGAATCGGAAGATTCTCACTCTTTTGCACCCTCCGCTTGCAACCTGGGCCTGCGGCACAGCCTGCATGGGGAAGAAACACGGATCCGGAACGAATTGCGCCTATTAGATCCAATGTCTCCGAGCTCGGATCCGACCCCACATCTTGACGCAGCATCCGTTCCAATAAATCATATTGTCTGAGGGCCGCGTCCGACCGGCCCGCGATGGCGTACAGACGGATCAGAGTGCGCTGGGATTCTTCGCACTGAGGATTGGCGGAGACAGCCTGAGTGGCTACGCGCACGCTCTGCTCGATATCGCCGTCCCGCTCGTATTCAAATGTCAGGGACCGAAGCGCCTGAACGTACATCTCGTCTGTGCGCTGCTGCTCGGGAAACACCCAATCCGAGTAGAATCCGGGCAGGAGTTCCCCGCGATAGAGATCGGCCGCCCGCGTCAACAACGTGACTCGCTCCGTAGGCGATTTCGCCGCCAGACCCGACGTGATCGCCGCTTCGAAGTCCGCAATGTCGGAGCCGACAAAGTCGCCATTGATTCTGACCTCGTTCCGGTCCTTAATAAGGAGCGATCCGTCAGGCGCCGAATCCCAGTCAATTTGCTGCCGTAGAAAGGACAGAGCCATGCTCAGGTTGTGACGGCCGGTATCCGTATCATTCTCCGGCCATAGTAGGTCGATTAAGATGTCTCGGGGATGCGCCCGTCTGTGGAAGTATACGAGATATGCCAACAGCTCGGCAGTTTTGCGCGTCCGGAAACGCGAAGTTACCCGCTCGCCTTGAATCACGCGCAAACCGCCAAACAGATCGACTCTGCAGGGTTTGTCCATCGAGTCCTAGGTCCGAAAGTGCGAGGGGCGGTGAAAAGCCAGGGAACGCGGGCCGGCTTCGTCCGGTTTTCTTTTATCCTTTTTGTGTCGATCGTGCTCACGGGCGGCCGGGTCGCGCTGACTTCCCGCGATGGGCGACCCATAGAGCAGCGGTCGCGGAAATGCCAGAGCCGCACCGGTAACGGATGCAACCGCTCCGAACAGGAAAATAGAGAGCAAAGCGTTTTTCATCAAGCAAGCCTTTGAGTTGGGCGCGGATATGAACGCACTTCTGATATTACCCTATGGCCTATTTTAATAAGCCTTGCGTTGCCAACTCCGTGTCCAGAGAGCCCGTATTTGCGTTACCGAGCGAGATAATGGGCAGCGCGGGTCAGCGATCTGCCGTATCCGCCCGCCGCATTGACAGCGGCGAGTGAACCTTCTATAATGGGAATTGGGGCGCAATGAATGAATCGCAGACTATTCGTTCAGGCGGCGAAGGATTGTGTTTGCCTGTTCGACAAGGTCCTGAGCCTGTTCCCGGGAAAATCCTCCGGCATCTGCGATTGCCTGCGCGAGGTTCACTAATTCGAACAGCCATTCCGACGCCTGGTCGGCATGCCCCGACGCCAGGCTTAGCACCACGGCATCCGCTTTCGATTTGAGCGTCTGACTTAGAAGTGGCGCTGGAACGGTGGATCCGATCCTCTCCAGTACCCGTCTTCGCAGGTCTCCGGCGAGGACTAGGGCGCCTTTGACATCGAGGCGGGCCCGTCGCAACAACGCTTCCTCGATAGGAGTTTCCTCGGGATTCGGCATCACTGCTCCCATTATTTCGAGATAACCGGGGCCATATATTCTTTCAGGGCAGGAGCGTAAGCCGGAGGCTAAACCAGCATTGAAATCTCTTTTCAGCATATCGTAGCAGCCGCAGCGTTGGCAACTCCGTGTCCAAATAGGCTCTATTTCCGATACCGGGGCCGGCAATTTTGCCAGCAGTGTCGCCGAGTGTTCGCTAGATACGGAAGTCGACCCGATCCCCCAGGTCCGGGGGCGCAAGGCTTATTTAACTGAGAATCCGCATAGGCCCCGCGCGGACGCTGGGTCCGGTTCGAAAAGGAAATTGTTGATTGGAAACGAGCACGCTCACAATCAGGCTGTTCGGTTGCACGGATGTCCGCATAGGCGGTGAACCGATGCGCCGGGTGCGCACGCGCTCCGTGGAGTGG
>JAYTEU010000707.1:0-6835 GCA_043734985.1 Chthonomonadaceae bacterium | reverse complement strand
TCTGCGCTTTTTGCAAACGTTCTACGGCGTCGAGCGCCACGCCTGTGTCATCTTGGCTCTGCTTGCCTGCCTGGCTCCGGCGTCCTCGCCTTCCGAAATCCGTTATCCAGCAATCCGGCAAGCGCCGTCCCAAAGAACCCGATCCCCATTATCATGAAGATAGCCGGCAATCCGACCCGGTCCAGCAGCAGACCCGTCATGCCCATGCTCAGTGGCACGATTCCCTGCGCTGCCATTGCGTTCGCGCTGTTGACTCGGCCTCTAAACGCATCCGGCACGCAGAGCTGAACGTAGGTGTTCAGCGGCAGTATCGCGAACGGCAAGGCGATCCCGCACAGGACGTTCAGGAAGGTAAACCAGCCGAACCATTTGCAGTTGGCCATGAGCGCCACGCAAATTCCGATCCCCGCCATGCCTAATGAGAAGCTTAGCCCCGGCCGCACGATCTTCAGCCTGCCGACGAACACGCTAGTGATGACCATCGCCGCTAGGAAAGAAGCCTCGCACAGCGCCAGGGTGCTGAACTGCCCGCCGAACCACTTGCGGTTCGCGGAGATATACGCGACCATGAACGGCGAGATAAAGAGGTTGAGGAAGAAGCCGAGGACCAACGACACCCTAAGGATATGGTCCCGGCCGATCAAGCGGAATCCGTCCGCGATCTCCTTCAGTGCGTTTTTCTCCGGGCCGTCGCGCTTGGGCCGAAGCGCCTGCAGTCCGGCGATACAAAGCGCGGAGATCAGGAACGAAAGGGCGTTTGCTCCGGCCGCAACCAGGAAGAACAGGTTGGGGTAGAGCGCGTAAAGCAGCCCAAGTCCCGCCCCAGAGAACCCAATTCCGAGCAGCGGCATAAGGTTCTGGGTAGCGGTGCTGAGTGCATTCGCTTCCATCAGGCGCTCGGGCGGCACAAGCGACGGGATGGCGGCGCTCTTCGCCGGCAGAAAAAAGGCGTTCACCGAAGACAGAAGGAACGCCGCCGTAAACACGACGCCGACCGGCGGGCGAGGCTCGATTATCAGTGCGACGCAGAGCGCCGCCAGGATCGCCGCGCTCGTCAGGTCTGCAAACAGCATCACTCGCTTACGGTCGAACCGATCCGCGACCAGACCCGCGTAAGGCCCGAATAACAGAAACGGCGCGGCATTCAGCGCGCCCACATATCCGACCATCGCCGCACTGCCCGTCAGTTTGTCCACGATGAACAGGAAGAGCAGCCCGTACAGTGCGTCTCCGAACTGCGAAATAGCCTGACCGAGCCACAACCGCCGAAACGCGCCTATCTCCAGTATCTCCAACCCCGGCAAACTGATTGTCCGCATAACCCTTCAATTCCCATGCAAGTGAGCGCGTGCCAAGATGAGGACGTCACTTGCTGAATGAGTCTTCTTCCCACACAAAATATCATCGCACCGTACTTTGGAGTGCCGCGACGTGTCGCAGATTTGGCCGAGCGGGCAGGTCCGCGCACAACCGAATTCAGCGCTTCATCCCCGCGGAAGCCCGTACTTGTATCGCGGCGACATGTCTCCCTTCCGTATTATAGCCGGGCAAAATGTGGAATAACCCGAAAGGAAGTGCGGATCACACTCGGCATATCTATTAACACAGTCCCTCACGCCGACAGTTTCGTCTGATCGGTCGGCCCGCTCCGCGAAAGGCCGCGAATTGCACTGCATGATCGAGAAGGACAAAATCCATCCTCGCAGCCCGAAGCCTTTCGATACTGCCGGCAATCGCTGGTATCGAATCGCTGTCTACGCGATACTCCTTTTGTCAGCGGCAGTATACCTGCCCTCGATCGACGGGCTCGCGCTCTGGGACGACCGTTCCCTCATCGGCGCGTATCGGACCCTGCGCCAGTGCATCGACACGCCCTTCCTACAGCACTACTTTCGCCCGCTTGTTTCCATTACCTTCTTCCTGGAGTGGCGCGCATGGGGGCGGGACGCGTTCTACTGCCACCTCGACAACATACTAATTCACACGGCAACAACCGGCGCGTTGATAGGACTGCTGCGCACCCTGTTCCCAAACCGTAGCAGCGGCGTCCCGACGCAGGTTCGTCCAAACACCGTAATCCCACTTCTTGGCGGGCTGCTCTTCGCGGTCCAGCCGGCGCAGATCAGTACCGTCGCCTGGATCGGCGGCCGAACCGATTCTCTCTGCACGCTGTTCCTCACCCTGTTTCTCTGGACGCTCGTTCTCTCCGCAAAAACCTGCGGCGCCCGAGGCTGGTCGTGGACCGCACTCTCCGCCATCCTATTCGGGCTGGCCCTGCTGACAAAGGAACAAGCCCTGGCCGTGCTGCCGCTCGTACCGGCGGTTTACATCTGGTTCGGCCAGCATAGCGAAATCGCGGAAATACCGCCGGTTGTCGCGGCGACGGCCATCGGCGAGGGCCTGATTACCTCCAAATTGTCCATTACGCCAGGGCCCTACAGGTCTCCAGAAATCCAAACACTGAACGCATTTGTGTCCGAAGGACATGCGGCCGCAGGCCATACAGCGAAGGAATTCATTCCGTCGCACGCGTCGTGGTTCATTCCGTCGCACGCGTCGTGGCTCATTCCGTCGCACGCGTCGTGGTTCAATCCGTCGCGCGCCCGGTCGCACATCGCGGGCCATACAGCGAAGCATATCAGTCCGTCGTGTAAGGTTCGGCCAGTGAGGTCGTTTGCCTGCATGGACGCCTTCGTCCGCTCACTTCCTTTCCTGGCCGTCAGCATGTCGTTCCTCGCACTCTGGCTCCTGCACTACCCCGATCCGCGAGTTCCGCAGTCGGTACCGCCCGCGGATCAGGCGCTGCTCGCCGGACATGGCGCGGCATATTATGGCCTGCTCTTCTTCGCGCCTGCTTCACGCTGGCTTCACACGCTTACACTGACCCAATTTGACCGGGAAGGGTGGTGGCCCGCCGTGGCAGGCTACGCGCTGCTCGGGTCACTCCTGATGCTCCTGTGGCGATGGCGGAAGACAGAGCCGGCCCGCGCTTTGCTTCTCTCGTACGCCCTGCTGGCCTATATACCGGTAAGCAATCTAGTCCCGATGCCGTCGCTCTACGCCGCGCCCTACCGTGTTGGAATTATCGGACCCGCCGTTGCCGGACTTATGGCGGCCGCCGTCTATTGGCTATGGACGTTGCGGCCACGCATGCAGATTCGGTTCAGCCGTCCGGCGACAGTATGCGTGGCAGCCTCCTTCACGCTCTGGTGCGCTTATCTCACCGTGGCTGAAAATGCCATCTGGATGAGCCAGCGGACGCTCTTCGGAGTGCTTCATCGCGACGATCCTGGGAACATCCCGACCACATGCCAGTTTAGCCGGGAACTGGTTGCGGCGAACCGCGCGCCCGAAGCGGTCGCGATATTAACGACAATGCTGGACGAGCTGTTTGGAAATCACGGCTGGACGGAGCCGCAGTCCTCTGCAATGCAGTTGCGCACAAATCGCGCCCTACAGCGGCGGCTGCGACTCCAGTATGGCAGCAGCGATCCAATCGCTCGACGTCTTGCCGGAGTGCTGGCCGACCTCGCCAACGCGCGATGTGCTGTAGGCGACAGACACGGGGCGACACTCGCTCTCCAGGGAGCACGCGAAGTCGACCGCGCGAACCCCTACGCCAACCTGGTCGCCGCCAGAATAGCCTTCGCGGATAAGGACTATCGGTCGGCCCGCGCATCGATGCATATCTCTCTGTCGGCCCAATCGGAGCGGTACGAATCCCACGCAATGATGCTCGAAATATTGGTCGCCCTAAAAGCATGGTCGCAAGCTGAGAAGGAGTGCGAAGCATGCATCGAAATGGAGCCCTGGAGACCGGCCACATACCGACAACTCGCTTTCTTGAGGATGGCGCAAGGCGATCGCGACGGAGCGGAGCAGGCATTACTTCGCTCCCTGACCGACGCCGAAGGCGACCACATAGAAGAGCGCCGAGCCCTATCCGAGATCCACAACCGTACTGCCTCGGCCCGAAATCGCTCTCCACACTAAATCACGGCCCGCCATCCTCCCGACTGCCGCCTGCCGACTGCCTATTCCCCAATGCCCGCCTGCCCCTCTGCCTCTACAAGCAAATAAAAAACATTCCCAAGCACATATCGTCGCGAAGGCCGATATTGTGTGGTATATTCATACTGTCTTGTGGTGAATCGCATAAGTTTTGATAGAACCAGGATACATGTTGCTCGTGAACCGGCATTGTCGTGCCCTTCCGTATTGCACAGTTTCTGAGGCTCCTTCTGGCTCTTCTTGCGTTCCTCTAAGATGGTGGGGATAATCACAGTCTTCATCTAATTTGGGAGCCGCAGCCGTGCGGTCCCCGCGTTTTTCCCTTGAGCGGGAAAGTCTAGAAAGGAGCCATTTAACTATGGCAACACGTATTTATGTGGGCGGACTGCCCTACTCCGCGAGCGAAGATGATGTAAACAAGCTCTTCTCCTCGCACGGCACCGTTACCTCCGCGACCGTAATCACAGACAAGTACACAGGTCAAGCCAAGGGCTTCGGCTTTGTGGAAATGTCCAGCGAAGACGAGTCAAAGGCGGCGATCGCAGCCCTTAACGGCACCCAGATGGGCGGCCGAACGCTTACCGTCAACGAAGCGAAGCCGCGCGAAGAGCGCCCGCGCACCGGTGGCGGTGGCTACGGCGGTGGCCGCGAAGAGAAGCGGAACGACTACAGCGATGGCCGAGGCCGCTGGTAATTCCGCGTACCCGATGCCGACCCGGATCGCCGCCGTTATGGCTGTGGTAACCCCGATGGCATAGGTAAGATGCGGCGTAATTGAAAACTGGTCATGGGCTACGAGAATATCGGCGCCCATGACCAGTTTTTTTTGTCAGATCCTCCGCTGCAGTCGGCCTTTGCAGGAATCCACGGGGCTGAGACCGAAATTCCCACCTCTCATGTCCCTTTCAATTCTGCTGCTGGTTCTCCTTGGCGCGGGCCTTCACGCGACCTGGAACGGTCTTGTCAAAGCCGGCTCCGACCGCTACCTGGATATCGTCGCACTGCTCGCAGCCGCCGCAGTGTTGACGGCCTTATGGCTGCCGTTCCTCCCGCTGCCCGCGCAGGCGTCCTGGCTTTGGCTGGCCCTCTCGGCCGTTATCCATCAGCTCTACTTTGCGCTGATTGCACTCTCCTACCAAAAGGGCGACATGAGCCTGGTCTATCCCGTTATGCGTGGCTCCGCGCCGGCTCTCACCGCCCTGGCGTCCATACTATGGCTGGGAGAGCGGCCCTCGATGCTCGGGCTCGCCGGAGTCTGCCTGGTCTCGTGTGGAGTGCTGATGTTCGCCTGCGAGCGCCCGGCCGGCACAAAAATCCAATGGGCGCCTCTCCTTCCGGCGCTGGCGAATGCCTGTGTCATCGTCCTCTACACGATGGTGGATGGGACCGGAGTCCGCCTCTCCGGCCATGCCTTCAGCTACACAAGCTGGGGATTTCTGCTCTGCGCGCTGCTGTTCGTTCCTACGGCGCTGGTCCTCCGACGACGCCGGGTACTCGTTCACATCCGGGAGCGCTGGCGCAGCAGTCTTATCGGTGCCGGATGCTCTATCGGGGCGTACGGCCTTGCGCTCTGGGCGATGACGCGCGCTCCCATAGCAACGGTGGCGGCGCTCCGCGAAACGGCGATTGTCTTCGGCGTGATTATTGCCGCCTGCACGCTCAAGGAGCGTCTCAGCCCGATCCGGATCGCGGCGGGGCTAGTCGTCGTCGCCGGCGCGGTGATTATCAAACTGGGGTAGAAGTTTGCGTATCAACTTGGATAGAAGTCAGATAGTATTTCGAAGAAGGGAGTTCGCGCCATGAACGTTGGGGAATACCTGGACGGCGAGAAGCACGGTGACTGGACCACGTACTACGCCAATGGAAACAAACGGAGCGAGGGTCGATACGATCGCGGCAAAAAGCAGGGAGTTTGGATACAATACTGGCCGAACGGCGGCAAAAAGAGCGAGGGCGAATTCGTCGACGACCAGTTCACGGGGAAGTACATGGCCTACCACGCGAACGGAAACCGCGAGCTCGAAGGCGTCTATAACGAGTATCGCGGAGTCCCCGCCGATGGCACGAAAGAGGGTTCCTGGCGCTACTACGAAGACGACGGCGAAACCATCTGGCGCATCATAACTTACCACCGCGGTGCTCGCACCAAGCCCGACGTGGTATATAAACCCCGCGGCGCGGAGGGATAAGTTGACGGCTTACTCGATGCTTAGCATCGGGCCGAGATCGTGCCAGTCCGTGTCGCCGCGGCCGGTGTTGCGGTACCAGTGGTGCATCTCATTGCTGCCCTCGTCTGGAATGAAGGCCTGCAGCCCGCCATCGTTATCCGCGCCGGTCTTGCCCGGATCGCCCTTGATTTTGACGAGGATCGTACCCGGAAAGTTCTTCACGGTCGCGTGCCCGAGCGCCTTGAACTCGCTCTCAAACCCATCCGGATACCGCTCGATCCACTTTGTGCTGCTTACTCGCAGCCAGTACCGCTTGCCCGGCTGAGGCTGGGACCGGTAGTCGACACAGTAAAAATTCGGAACCGACTTATTGAGATGTTCCTGAGTCAGGGGAGTGATCGCCTCCGGCAGGCGCCTTACCGCGTGCTGCCCTTTGGAACCGGCGAAAGCGATGCCGGATACAAGCGCCATTGTAAGGCAAAGTATTGGTGGGGTGTTCCAGTTCATGGGTTACCGGTCCATTCCGAAGCGTAGCAGTTGCGCTGAAAACGCATCGGCAGTTTGATACACACAGCAGCGCAACGATCGCCTTATCATCGTCAACGGACTCTAGACGACAAACACGCGGGAGGGGCTACATTGACTCCAATAAATCT
>JAYTEU010000706.1:0-1662 GCA_043734985.1 Chthonomonadaceae bacterium | reverse complement strand
TTAAATAACCCTGCGGGCGCACCCCTCCGGCAGGTAAAGCCCGGCGCGCTGGAGAATTTGGAGGCTGTAAGAGAGACGAACCGATTGATCCAGGAGAGGGAACAACCACTATGAACCTGCGTTTTGCGCTGCCGCTCTTCGCATTGGGCGCTCTGCTTGCGCCTGCCTGCCTGCGCGCCCAGGATGTGGGCGGGCCGTACCCGAAGGACCCCGACAGCGTCGTAAAGCCGGATGTGCCGCACGGCCGCGTCACCAAGATGCCCGCGTGGAAGAGCACGATCTTCGCCGGAACGGAGCGGGACTGGTGGGTCTATGTCCCGGCGCAGTACACCCCCGATAAGCCCGCCTGCGTGATGGTCTTCCAGGACGGCGGGGGATACCAGGGCTACGTCCCCAACGTTTTCGACAACCTGATCGCCGAAAAGGCCATGCCGGTCACGGTCGGCGTCTTCATCCAGCCGGGCACGTTTCCGGGGCAGGACGGCGGGCGAGGCCGAAGCAATCGCAGCTTCGAGTACGATACGCTCTCCGACCAGTACGCACGGTTCCTGCTCGAAGAGATCCTGCCGGAAGTCGAGAAGACCACCAAACTGCGGCACGATGCGGCCAGCCGCGCGACCTCCGGGGCCAGCAGCGGCGGCATCTGCGCCTTCACCGTCGCCTGGGAGCGGCCCGAACGGTTCAGCAAGGTTCTCTCCTGGATCGGCAGTTTCACCGGGATACAGGCCGGCAAGAACCTGAAATCCGGCGGCAACACCTACCCCGTCGTGATCCGCAAGACCGATCCGCCCAAGCCGATCCGCGTCTTCCTGCAGGACGGCGACCACGACCTGGACAACGAGCACGGCAACTGGCCCCTCGCCAACCAGGAGATGACCAAAGCCCTGGAGTTCAAGAAGTACGACGTCAAGTTCGTCTTCGGCCACGGCAACCACTCCGGCGCGCACGGCAAGTCGATGCTCGGCGAGTCACTGCGGTGGCTTTGGCGGGATTACAAGGGGGAGTAGGCAATCGGCAGTCGGCAGTCGGGGATACAGAATACGGGAATGAGCATTTGCATTTCACGATTGCCGACTACCGCACGACCTGGAGCAATTATGATCATAAACTGGGGCATAATCGGGTGCGGCGATGTTACCGAGGTTAAGAGCGGGCCAGGGTTCCAGGCGGTGGAGAACAGCCGGCTGGCAGCGGTGATGCGGCGGGATGGCGCGAAGGCGAAGGACTACGCCGCGCGGCACGGCGTTCCGTTCTGGACGGACAACGCGGACGAGGTGATAGGGCATCCGGACGTCAATGCGGTCTATATCGCGACGCCGCCGGGCTCTCACCTGGACTATGCGCTGCGGGTGTGCGCCGCCGGTAAGCCCGCCTACGTGGAGAAGCCGATGGCGCGCAGCGCGGCCGAGTGCCGGCAGATGGCCGAAGCGTTCGACGCCGCCGGCCTGCCGCTTTTCGTCGCCTACTATCGCCGCGCCCTGCCCCGTTTCCTAAAGGCCAGGGAGCTGATTGAGAGCGGGCGGATTGGGGCCGTTTCCGGCGTCACCTACCGGTTTGCGGGAAGCTCCCACCGCGATTTGAAACCCGGCAGCCTTCCCTGGCGCTGGATCGCGGAGGAGGCGGGCGGCGGCCAGTTTATGGACCTCGGCTGCCACACGCTCG
>JAYTEU010000705.1:0-4473 GCA_043734985.1 Chthonomonadaceae bacterium | reverse complement strand
CGCTAAGAAGTCCTCCTACGAAGGCGCTAAGGCACAAATAATAACAATAATTGCAAACTACTGTCGCGTAGACACCTTTAGGATTGCACGATTGAGAATGATCGACTCAGTGGTTCTATTTTAAGCGAAATTGGGGAACGGCGCATGAGGCGAAGGGCCTGTATTATTGTGGAAGTAGGTGGGCCCCTCGACCTATCCGATTCACGGGCGTTTGTCGTTCAGCTTCGTTGCTGTGCTTCCCGCTCTTCCGGTGGCGTGGCAGGATCAAATGGCTCGTCGCAACGAACCACGGAACCTCGGAGTATAGATTCGGCGCCTTGCCCGGTTTCCGGGGGCGTTCGTGGATGGACGATCCGGAAGGTCAGGTTGATGTGCAAGGCCAGCGGGCGGGGGGACTTTGGAAATGGTGCTTCCAGTGATGTTGGGTGGGGCCTCGGATGAGGAGGAGGCTGCCGTGCGTCAGGTCCACCGCCGCCCGGAGGGCAAGGTCCGTGCGGTGTTTGAACTGGAACCTGCACGCCGCGCCGAAGCTGACAGAGGCCATGACGGGCCATCTGCCCAGCTCCGATCACGCGCGGCACATACCTCCAAAGGCGATCAGCGAGGAAAGGTATGCGTCAGCCGCAATCGACCGGCGAACACTATTCCAGGCAGTCATTGCTTGCTCCACTTGGTCGATCAGGGTTAGTGTCTCCTGACGAGTAAACGTTCGTACAACGTCGTAGTCGGCTTCATGTCGCGCCTGCTGCAGATCAACAAATGCCGTTGCGACAGAAATAAGGTCGGCAGGAATGACAATACCGTGCAATTGCCGCATTCTTCCCCAATTCAGTTTAACGGTCTCCCTCGAAGCTTCCTTCATCGTTGTGTGGTTTAGCGCCCGACCTAATCCGGCCCGAATTGCCTCGCGATCTTGCCCGGTGACGAATCGGGAGGTAACCTCACCGATCAGCAGGTGAAAGAGCGCATAGTATGCGGCAGATATGGCTCTTCGAAGGCTCGCCTGTTTTGGCCGCCTTGGTTCGTTCTTCGCGAGATGCCGGGCCTGTCGAAGAAGGTCCTGGTGGAGAGCCAATGTCATTCCACCTCTGACGAAGCACGAAATCGCACGTAGACCCACTTTGCGTTCGGAAAGACATGGCTAACCGTGTCAAAGATGAGGTTGCGAAGGCGAATTGTCACATCGCGCGTAATGCTGGCATCGTCCAAGACGGCCCAAACCCAAACCGCCATTTCGTTAGTAGCGTCGTCGCCTATTTCGATGATCCATCTTCTCACGGGTGCGGGAAGGTTCGTAAGGTTCGTCAGTTCTTGCTCAATCGTTGCCGTCAAATCATTCACTGCCGGCATGTACCTATCTTCCTCTCTTGCAATGCCCAATGCTTACCGGGATCTCCACTGAGGCACGATACACCAGATGTGCGTGTCGGTCCGCATCCTTGCAATGATGCAATTTTACCACAACCCGGGTCTGTTGCGCGAAGCGGAAGGTTGGCGGACGTGGGGATGTGGCGCAGTTCTTAGCGGACGGTCCGGAAGGTCAGGTTGATGTGCAAGGCCAGTGGGCGGGTGGACTTTGGAAGCTGGTGTTTCCAATGGTGCTGCGTGTGGCCGCGAATGAGGCGGAGTAGGCTATGGGTCAGTTAGGCCTAATGAGAAGGCGGGCGACAGCGCCGTAAATTATAGAGAGCGCTGCTCCTTGATCGGCCGGCCCGCAATTCGGCGGAGGTAGGTCTCTTCGTAGACGATCTTGGCGATGGCAAGCAGGGGGATGGCGAGCAGCAGGCCGATGGGGCCGGTGAGCGTGCCCATGATTACTACGGTAAACAGGACCGGCACCGGGTGCAGCTTCATCGCGGTGGCCATGATTCGTGGTACCAGGATGTTGCCTTCGATCTGCTGGATTATTACGAACAGCGCCACGACCCATGCCGCCTTGATCGGGTCCGTGGAGAGCATGACGAAGAGGGGCGGTACGCAGCTAATGATCGGCCCTACGACCGGCACGGCCTCGCCGAGACCCGCTATGATGCCGAACAGAAGCGGATTGGGGACTCCTATCGCCCAGAGGCCTAGCCCGGAGAGCACGCCGACGATCAGCATCAGCCAGAAGGTCGCGCGGGCCCATGCCTGGATCTGCTCCATCACGCGACGAAAGATCCTTATGCCCGCGGCGCGATAGGGCTTGGGCAGAGAGCGAAGTCCGCCGCGAATAAGAGGGGCCGGATCGGCGACCGAATAGAAGGTGACGGCGAACAACAGCAGAAGTGCGATCACTCCGCCGAGCACGTCGAGCGAGAGTTTGCCGATGCGCGGGAGTGAAAGCTGGCCCACGTCGGTCAGGCGCTTCTGCAGGTTGAAATGCCGGATGGTATCGTGCAGAAACGGAGCGCGCGCTGTCGCGTGCTCGGCCCGCTGCTGTAACTCCTTGGTATACTTCGGAAGATTGCCGAGCGTGTCCGTCACCTGCTTCTCAAGGGCGGGCGCGGCGAAGTAGAGCCCCAGAACCAGCGTGGCGATCAGCAAAAACGCCAGTGTTGCCACTGAGAATCCGCGCGACATTCTGTGCTTCTGAAGCCAGCAGATAGGCCCGTCGAGCGCAATCGCCAGAACGAGCGCGAGCATGAAGAAGAGAAGGGTAGCCGCGACGGCATCTACAAACCGGACCAGCAGGTAGAACCCCAATCCCCATAAAATAAGGCTGTGCAGATTCGTTACCTGCACGCGCATCATACCCATTCGCATCTCTGGCTCCCCGGCAAATCCTCCCCACTCACACAGGGAGCGACCTTGTAGTAGCGGGCAATTCGCCCCACCACCGTATGACTTGGCAGGCAAAGATATGTTCCTGCAATTTGAGGCTTATGCTTCTGAGCGCGAATTTTTGGGCGGCTGCGCATTAGTGTTGGCGCCCAGAGGGTACCCCGGCGACAGCGTGAACGCTTTCGCTCGGGGCCATCACACCCGCAAGCAGGTACCCGGTACCCGTTCGGGGCACGCAAGGCAGCGAAGGTAGCCCAACGCCTATGCGCGCCGGCAATTTTTGGGCGGCTGAGAGGTGTGAAACTTGCTCGATCGATTCCCTGTCTAGTCAGTATTGCGACTGCGGACGAGCCGCGAAACGGCCGCCGAGACGCTTGCCGGTTTCGTCCATCGAGCAAGGAGGGCAAACTCAATGACACCCATTCACAACACCGTTTGCGGGCTGGAGGTCGGCAGCCCGATCGCATTTCAGAACCTGACCATGTTTCCGCTGATCGGCAACGATACGAGCCTGGGCGACTACCTTACCCTGGACGAGGCGCTTTCGCGGAAGCTGGTTCGCATCACCGAGGTGGATGAGAGCGGGAGCGTGCCGGAACTGCGCTTTGTGAACGAGGGGGACAGGCAGGTGCTGCTTATGGATGGCGAAGAGCTGGTCGGCGCGAAGCAGAACCGGACGCTTAACATCACTATCCTCGCCGCCGCGCACTCCGTGCTCCCGCTTCCGGTGACCTGCGTGGAGGCCGGACGCTGGGCGCGCGCCAGCGCCGAATTCTCCTCCGGGTCGCGCTCCCACTACGCGGCAGGCCGGGCGCAGAAGCATGCGTCCGTCTCCGAATCGCTGCGAATGCGCGGCGACCGCAGCGCCGACCAGGGCGAGGTCTGGGCCGATATCGATGCGAAGGCGTCGCGCATGTCGTCCGTCTCCGAGACGCATGCGATGGCCGATATGTACGCGCAAAACGAGACGAGCGTGGAGCCGTTCGTGGAGGCGATACCGGCGCAGTTCCGCCAGCGCGGAGCCGTCTTCGCGATCGGCGGCGAGATCATCGGATGCGATCTCTTCGACTGCGCGACCACGCTCTCGAAGCTGCTTCCGAAGATCGTGCGAAGCTACGCGCTCGATGCGGTGGACCGGGATGCCGGCGCCTCGAATTCCGCGCGGACCCCGTCGTCGATGGAAGTACGGGCGCTGCTGGAGCGGATCGCCGCGGCCGAAACGACCGGCTTCCCGGCGATAGGTCTCGGCGAAGACTTCCGCCTTCAGACGCCGGGCCTGGCAGGCGGCGCGCTGGTTGTGGACGACCGCGTCGTGCATCTCGGGGCCTTCGCCGTCGCGGAAGTCGCGGAAGAGGGTGCCGAGAGCGCCGCGCTTACCCGGGCATCCACGCGCCGCCGCAACCGTATGAACATGGCGTAGCGCGTAGTATCCATTGGGCCGCGATCTGTATTACGGTCGCGGCCCACTGTTGCGCCGCACTCGCATCGCCTTCCAGTTCGCCAAGTTCCCGCGCGATTGGCAGGTCTGAATTGGCCTCCTGATTCAGCGTGCGAGGCGCGTGGGGAATTATCACCAGCATACATTCGGCCCGTGATGTTCAGGCCAAGTTCGAACCGCTTGCCCTCGCTATACCTGTTGCCGTATAATACAGTGGTGCAACACATGGATTGTGTTCGCGCGTCACCCGGATTTCCCTGGGAGAGTACCAT
>JAYTEU010000704.1:0-3803 GCA_043734985.1 Chthonomonadaceae bacterium | reverse complement strand
AAACCCCCGGCATCAAAAAACAAGCGTCTTTCAGACGCGCCTCGTCCGTAGGACGATTGTACTTTCCTGCCGGGGGTTTTCAACCTCCGGCCAATACCGTCCCCGTAATGCTGGGAGCGGTACTTAGCGTGGCGCTGGTGTTGTTCGATAGAGTTGATTGGATCGGTGGACCAGCTTCGCCGGGCGGTGGGTTGGATCGAGGGCTTTCAGTTATCAAATGATGGGCGCTATAGGATCGTCAGGCGGCCTGCGGATTCGATCGGAGGCGGCGCCGGGCGCGGAAGAGGTACAGGATGTTAGCGGACGAAGCGAAGAAGCGAATCAGCAAGTTTGCGTCGAAGGTGCTGCGTCACCAGCCCGGGCTGATCGGAGCGGAATTGGACGCGGATGGCTATATGGCGGTAATGGACCTGCTGGCTGGAATGGCGAGCAAGGGCATGCGCGTGAGCCGCGAGGAGCTTGCGGAGATAGTGGAGACGAACGACAAGCGGCGGTTCGGCTTCTCCGACGATGGCCGCAATATCCGCGCCGTACAGGGCCACAGCGTCGCGCTGGAGGGCTCCACCGTGACACCCGCCGATCCTCCGGACGTTCTGTATCACGGCACGGCGGACAGGAATGTTGCAGCCATCTTCCGGGAGGGACTTATACCCGGTCGGCGCATCCACGTCCATCTTTCGAAGGACGTCGCCACCGCCACCTCGGTCGGCAGCCGCCACGGAAGGCCGGTGGTCCTGCGGATCGACGCGAAGCGCGCCGCTGCGGAGGGCGTATCGTTCTACCTGGCGGAAAACGGCGTATGGCTTTGCGATACACTGCCGCCGGAGTATCTGAGCACGGAGGTTTAGTCAGGCATTGCTGTGGGCGCCTAACGTGTCTGCCTCTTCCAATAATCGCGGAACGACCGAAGCCGATCGAGCGACTCACGGTCCTTTTTACGGTTGGCAGCCTCCTTGCTCGCAATGATGTGGTCGATGTGGCATACCGGGAATCCTGCGACATCGATGTGTTGCGCCCAAGCCTCGTCAAACGTCTCGATCCCGTCCGGTGCGAAGACTAGGTAGAGGTCAAAAGGACCATTCTTGAGCTGCACGAAATCGCGCCCTTGCTCAAGGTCACGCTCCTGGTTTGGCTTGAGATCGAAACCCAGATCCTTAAGCGCGGCTGCGATGGCGCGCCCGTTTTCCGCGGTCTTTTCGACAAACAGGTCGGCATCCTGAGTCGTATCGGGAAAGCCGAGCAGAATCGCGCCGGACTTACCGATAAAGAGGTATCGCGCGCCGTGCCGCGCAAATACATCGCGTATCTCTTCTGCCTGGCGATACTCAAAGAGTGCCATAGCCTAACCAGTCCGGGAGATTCTCATTGCACCACTTGCGGTAATCCGCCATGGTGTCGAATGCACGATAGTCTGCATCGTCAAGTACCGGCTTATAAGTGTGGATGAAGGCGTACCGCATCCGGGTCTCCAACGGGCGGCGGGCCATCGCCTCGAATTCGGCCAACCATTCCGCGGGAATAGTCTCCTCCGGCACTGTTTCGGGCATATCACGATCTCCAATGAATTGGGTTTCATCTCACTATTGTACGTCGATTCGCCTCCGATTAGGCAACCAGCCTCCGATTGAGCGACGAGCGATGGTAACTGCCATCCGCCACGAAACGTCTCGCCAACTCTTCGCGCCCTGCCTTTCCGCCCAACGCCGCGAAATCCAGTTCGCTCGACCACGGCAATTGGGCCGTCACGACACGTACATTCCCGCCAGGAACGGTGAACTCCGTCGCAAAGTCCGGCGGCAGGATGCCGAGAAGTACGCCCGCTGTACCGATGGCCGTGGCGACAGGCTGAAGGTAATCGCCCAAGGGCAGTTCCAGCGAGAGCAGGCCCAGCCGGTCGATCGGTTCCCGGACGCCGCCGTCGTCCGCGCACTGCTGGGAGACGCCATAGGCCAGGGCGAAGAGCCGGCTTTCGTACAGCGGATCGGGTATCGCGTCGCCGGTCTCCACCAGCGCCTCCAGCTCGAAACCGGCGTTAGGCTCGGCATCGTCCGAAAAGGGATCGGCAAGTCCGTCGCTCGGTATGACCGTAATGATACGCAGGGAACTGTTGAAACTGCCGGAAGTCATTGTGCCATAATGCTTTAAGAGATGCGTAGGCCAATTGACAAAGTGCTTGACAACCCGTAACGTTTTTGGCATAATAATCGCCGGATGAGTTCTTACCATGATGCGCCGATTAATTGTGACCTACCACCGAGATCGGCGGTATCGGCAGGGATGCTAACCGGGCCGCCGTGTTTCGACAAAGATTGAGGGGATATCGTCTAGCGGTCAGGACGGCGGGTTCTCAGCTCGTTAACCGGGGTTCGATTCCCCGTATCCCTATAGACAGAAGCGCCTAGTAGAAGCAGCACGCATCTACCGGGCGCTTTGTTGTTTGGGAGCGATCCATTGGATTGTGGCTCCTTGCCAACCACTACGCAACCGCAAGAGCCACCGGATGACCGGGATTAGGTCGATTGCGACGATTGGCGGATCTCGTTCAGCGTGGCATCGATATCGAAATCGGCGGCCACCTTGTCCTTCCAGATGCCGTAGAGCGCCTGTGGAGTAGTGGGGGCCGTGGAACTGGGCAGGAAAGTAACCAACGCCGGCGCCTGCTCGGTTCCCGCCGGTGTCTCCGAAAGCTCTATCTTGCCGCCCTTATAGACTCCTTCGGCCGTGGTAAGCATCATACCGATCCCCTATTACCAGCTCCTCGACTGACCTGCCGGTATGTTCGGAGAGGCGCTCTATCCGTACGACTAATTCGTCTGAGAGATCCAGTGTAATGCTCACGGGTTCCTCCTTGTCAATGATGGTATTATACCGTGCGATAGGAGCGGCGGCTCGGTCACGGGCCGAGCGAGCGTGGTTAAATCGGACTTGGTATTTTCACAGGACAATCGGGCGCGCCTCGCGAAGAGTACACATCGATTGTCGCCTTGCCCATTACCGATTTTTGAACCGGATCCTGGAGATTGTGAACAGCAGGCCTTTCCGGACGCGACGAGGAGAGAGAGCGCCGGGTCGATAAACGACCCGGCACATGGGCCTTCGGCCGATCGTCCTCCGGACTCGGATGCAGTTATTGCACGGTCGGTGGTAATTGCCGGGAATTCTTTATGGTTGGACCGTCCAGAGGCGGTTTGTAGGCGCTGACTAAGTTGGCGCTCACACCTGTAACGACCGCGTGTGGGTACCCGACTCGGCTGGATGGCTGACGTTTGCAGGGGGCGATGGTTTCTGTTTATCTCGGACTCGGAGCGAGATTATGGCGGCGGGGCGTTCGGCGAGGGAGGGGCGCAGTTTGAGGGATTCTGCATGAGACGCAGACACGCTCAGTTATGGATTGTCTTTGCCGCGTTGCTTGTTTGTGGGGCGGTTATTACCTGGCTTGCCTTCCGTGGAGCTGTTCAGCAAGACCGCCGCAATCGTGCTCTCATATCTGCCATCCAGCGCTATGATACTGTTGGTGTCGTCGCTCTTCTCAAAGACGGGGCGGACCCCAATGCGCGTGACCATTCATCGGCGATGACCCCGTGGGACTTTCTCCGCGCGAGACTATCCGGAAAGCCCGCTCGATTCTCGACAGGCGCTGCGGCATTGGACCTGGTATTTGAGAGCGCCAACATACTCGATCATCCCGATCAGCCATTCCGCTCGCAGTCATTTACTACCCGACCAGAGCCCGTTATTATTGTCCGGGAATTAGTACGCAAAGGAGCAAAGGTAAATGGCAACATCGGCGATCAGCCAGGTTG
>JAYTEU010000703.1:0-1768 GCA_043734985.1 Chthonomonadaceae bacterium | reverse complement strand
CAGCTATCGCAGTCGGAGCTCGGTCAATATGTTGCGCGCTCCCTCACGTACGCCGGCTACAAAATGACGCGATAGGCTAATGGGGAGTATGGGAGTGGGGTGCAGTGGCAAATATGCCTTCACCCTACCCCTAAGCGCATGTATAAAGGCGAGGGATTCGCGCCCCCTAACCCCCGATTCCGGGGGGACCCTCCTGCCCTAAGCACAACTCCTCCCCCAGAATTGGGTTGGGGGCGGTTTTTGCTCACTTTCTAAGCCTCGCCAGGAGAATTGCCATGCCTGATAGTCCATCGACCTTTTTCACGCTGCCAGCCGATGGCAGCCGGGTCGTCATTCCCATACCGGCGGATGCGCCTTCTTTAGGCGGGCGTATCGAGATCGTGGGATTTGTTCGCTGCCTCTACAATAATCAGATGTACGATGCCGTAAACCAATTCGATCCGTCGTCAGGCAGCGGCCCGATACGGATCCGCTCCTACCTCTCATGGTATCCCCGGACACCGGTGCTGGAGGAATCGGACCCGATGGCGCATCGCTATGCCTTCCGCATTCCTACCCTGGCCGCGGGAGTCTTGCCCACCGTTCGGCTGGACGTCGATCGGTTCGTCAACGAATTTCTGATTCCGCCCTCGGAAGTTCGGCGGTCGCTCGTTGGACAGTTCAAAGTGACCGTGCATCCGGCAACGGCAGCGGCGCCCTCAGCCTGGCCCGTCGCGCTGGCAGCCGTGCCGACGCTCGCACTCTTCGGCGGTGTTGCCTGGGTTATCCGGCGCAGGATGACGAACGTGGTTCTTGATTTCGACCTGGAGGCGCAGATCGCCCGCATCCATTTGAAAGCTGAAGCGGCACGGCGCGCACTCGGACGGCAGGATTCGCGACTGGTACCGGCCCATGCCCGCATGAAGGCGCTGACGGCGGGTGCGGACAAACTCGCCCGGCAGATACAACAGGTTCGCGGAGCGTGCGCCCTCCATAGCCGGTTCGCGCTGGAGAAGGAGATCGCCGAACTCGAACTCCGATCCAGGGCGGATTCGCCCCAAGACGACACACTGCTTACCATCACCGACAAGAAGAAGGCGCTTGCATCCCTGACGGAACTTGACGCGATCGAAGCCCAATTCGCCGCGCGTCTCGACAGGGCCGAGGCGGTTCTGGAGAGCGCCCTGGCCGGTCTCCATGCGGTAAAGGCGGGAGGAATGGCAGCCCCGGTCAGCGACAACCTCTGCCGCTCACTCGACTCCGAGGTTTCCGCCCTTCGCGAGGCGACTCGCCCGCTGCCGGAGAACATCCTCCACGGTCGTGTGGGACCATCGTGAGCGCGAATGCACAGTGGACGGGTAAGATGTAAAAAACACATCTTATGGAGAACCCAATGTCCACACAGGCTACCGGCAGTCTGCTTACTCATCTCGAATGCCCGAAAACGGGCGAGACTTATGACGCGGATACCCTCCAAAATCTGAGCCGCGTCGGCGCGCCCCTCCTGGCCCGGTACGATCTCGCCCGTGCGACTATTAGACCTGCTGACCTCGCAGCCGGGCCTTCCAGCTTATGGCGCTACGCTCAACTCCTGCCCGTTCGGAACACCGCATCCCTGGTGGATTTGGGCGAAGGATGGACGCCGCTGCTCAACGTCGAGCGTCTTCGATCCCACCTGCGGCTGCCCCGGCTGTTTGTGAAGGAGGAGTCGGTCAATCCGACGGGCTCGTTCAAGGCGCGGGGCATGGCTGTCGCCGTGGCGCGGGCGCATGAGCTGGGAGCGAAGGAG
>JAYTEU010000702.1:0-7474 GCA_043734985.1 Chthonomonadaceae bacterium | reverse complement strand
AGGACGGTTCCCGAGCCCTTATAGAACCACTCGGGCTGTACACCGACCATACCCGGCTCCGGCCGCCCACCTTCCGCGCCCCACTGATAAATCCGCATGCTGTCCGAGACGGCCTGCGGCTTGTCCGCCGTTTGGTGCATCGCATCCCGATTGGCCGCGCTCTTTCGATGTGTCAGGCCGGTTCCGCTTACGAGGCATCGCGCCGGGTCGTCGGGGTGATCGAACGAGGGTAGCAGTCTCCACGGCGACTGCCCGCCGTAGACCTCGTCGTAGTCCAGTTCGCCTTCCCGCGAGTCCGCCAGCGCCTCGGCCTCCATCGTTACGCCGCGTGCGATGGCAGCGAGGGCGCAGTCATAGAGCGTGCGGTGCTTGCCCAGGAGCAAAAGGCGATCCCCGTCAACAATGGCGGCGCGGCGGCCTTCAGAGGGATGGTTTAGCTGGATTAGATGGATCATAGTGGGTGGGTGACCTTCAGTCGATCACAAGATTGTCTCGATGAATGATCTCTTCAAATCCCAGATAGCCGAGCACCGATTCGAACTGCTCGCTTCGGAGACCCTGGACTTTCCGAACTTCGGAGGCGGCGTAGTTGGTTAGGCCGCGAGCGAATACGGTTCCGTCGGAGTCCTGTATCTCGATCAGGTCACCCGCCGTGAAGACTCCGGCAACCTCGGTGATGCCCGCCGCAAGCAGACTCACGCCGCTGGTTTGGAGGCGCTCTCCGGCCCGGGCGTTTACGGTCACGGTACCGCGCGGGCGGGCGCTATGGGCGATCCAGCGTTTCCGGGCGGAGATGCGGTCCGAGTTGGGGCGTGGAAGAAAGACCGTGCCGACATCCTTGCCGTCGAGAATATCCGCAATCACCGATTCGCGCCTTCCGCGAGCAACAACCGTGCGGATTCCCGCCTGCGTTGCGATGCGCGCCGCGTTCACTTTGGTCGCCATTCCGCCGGTTCCAACGCCACCGGGCGCACCGCCGCTCGCCATGGCGACTATCGCGTCATCGATGCGCCGGACTACGGGAATCAATGGCGGGAGGTCGCCGGGCGAATCGGGAGCGCGCTCGTACAGGCCATCGACATCAGACAGGATCACCAGCAAGTCGGCCTCCACCAGTGTTGCAACCTGCGCCGCGAGCGAGTCGTTGTCGCCGAACTTTATCTCGTCGACAGCGACCGTATCGTTCTCGTTGATGATTGGAACCACGCCCAGGCTGAGCAGCGCGAGCAGGGTGTTGCGGGCGTTCAAAAAGCGGCGGCGGTCGCTCAGGTCGTCTCGTGTCAGCAGCACTTGCGCGCAGTCCACGTTTCGCCAGTCGAAAGCCTCGGTGTAGGTATGCACCAGAAGTCCCTGACCTATAGCGGCAGCGGCCTGCTTGTAGGGAAGTGTTTCGGCAAGTCTGGCAGCGGCGGATTCCGAGGGCGCGGGTGCGCCGCCATCGGCTCCCCAACCTCGGCTGCCGACTCCGGCACGCTCACGGCGACCGCTCAGCCGTTCCCTGCCGGCACGGATGGCCCCGGAGGTGACGAGCAGAACATCGCGCCCGCTCTTACGAATGGCGGCAAGCTGTATCGTCAGATCGGCGATGAAGGCGCGATCGATCCGGCCCTGCGTATCGGTCAGAGTGCTGGTTCCAACTTTGACCACGATACGGCAGGGAGGCGCCGCGCTCATCGGACCGTGTGACGCCCGCGCCGCGCCGGCTCCTGGTCGTTCTCGCGGTCCCACTTCTCTTCGTCCTCGTACTCGAACTCCACGTCGCGAATGCGGACCGTATCGCCGTCCTTCGCCCCGATGGCGCGCAGCTTGCCCGTTATCCCGATCTTATCGAGACTTCGCTGAAGCCTGCGAACCGCATGCTCGTTGTTCATGTCGGTCATGGCGACCATGCGCTCGATGCCCTTACCGACGACTTCGTACGTTTCGCCATCGACCTGCCGCGCCTCCCAGTGGTGATCGTCGACCTCGATAGGCGCGGTAAAGTGTACGGTCTCACCGGACTCTTCGGCGGCTATGCGGACGGCATCCGCTTCGGCGCGTATTCGTTCCAGGCTCACCATGACCTCGAAAAGTAGGGGCTTCAATCCCTTTCGCGTGGCCGCCGAGATGCGAAACACCGTGTGGCCGCGCTCGACCAGTGTAATCTCCAGCACATCGACTGCTTCGGGATCCGCCATGACGTCGATCTTGTTCAGGGCGATAAGCTGTGGCAGGCGCGCCAGCGATTCGTCGTAGAGCTCCAGCTCGCGATTGAGAACTTCGAAATCGTTCAGCGGGTCCCGCCCCGACATGCCGCTCACATCCAGCAGGTGAATCAGCAGGCGCGAGCGCGAAACGTGCCTCAAAAATTGGTGCCCCAGGCCAACGCCTTCGCTTGCGCCCTCGATGATGCCCGGAATGTCCGCCATGACGAACCCGCGCTCGGCTTCGATGTAGACCACTCCGAGGTTTGGAACCAGCGTCGTAAACGGATAGTTCGCGATCTTGGGCCGCGCCGCGGAGACCGCCGAAATCAGCGTGGACTTGCCAACATTCGGAAAGCCCAGCAGGCCGACATCCGCCAGCAGTTTCAGTTCCATCTTGAGGCCCTTGACCTCGCCCGGCTCGCCGTTCTCCGCGAATCGCGGCGCCTGGTGAATGGAGGAGACGAAGTGAGCGTTGCCGCGCCCACCGATACCGCCCTTAGCGATCACGGTGACGGCATGTGGAGCGTCGAGGTCCGCGATCACCTCTCCGGTGGCCAGATCGGTCACGACCGTACCGACGGGGACTTTCAGCACCAGGTCTTTTGCGTTCTTTCCGAACATGTCCTTACTGCCGCCGTCGCCGCCCCGCTCCGCCTTGTACTTGCGGTGGTAGCGGAAATCGAGCAGCGTAGTCAGGTTCGTGTCGGCTTTAAACACGATATTGCCGCCATGCCCGCCATCGCCGCCGTTCGGGCCGCCACGGGGCACGTGCTTTTCCTTCCGGAACGTTACCATTCCGTTGCCGCCATTTCCGGCGACCACTTCTATTTCGACTTCGTCGACGAACATGCTCACGGTGTATCTTCTCCCAAACCAACCAGAGCGTAAGGCCTCCCCAGAGGGCTGCCTTACGCTCTTGGTAAAGTGGAGGTGGAGAGACTCGAACTCTCGTTCCCAGCGACCTGCTTCCGGCGTCTACAAGCTTAGTCCCTGAGTTTATTTCGCGACCGCCTGTCCTAGGGACCAGACTAGCGGTGCGCTAGATCGCGATTTATGTCCCTTCCTGGGCGGCGAACGGGCCCGGGAAGGTTATCCGGCATAGGTTACGCCCGAAAACTCTCTCGGCCGGCAAGAGAGAGGCGGACGTCGCGGCCCTTAAGCTGCGAGCGCGTACTGTTGAGTGTTCGCGTTTATGTTTGTGCCGCTTTTTACGAGGCCCACGGCGCCTCGGCATGCATCCGGAAACAACATCTACCAGGTCGACACCAATCACCCCCAAGCACACTTAGTATACGGCACAGTGGCTTCAAATGCAACCCTATTTTGGAATGGGCGAGATAACGATGCGCCTGTGCGGCTCATCGCCTTCGCTATACGTGCTGATATCGGGATCTTCGGAGAGAGCAGCATGGATGATCCTACGCTCGTGCGCGGGCAGAGGCTCAAGTTCGGCCTCCTGGTTGCGCTCCTTCACCTCGCTCGCGAGATCCAGCGCGCGCTGGCGCAGCGAATCCGCACGGCGCGCCCGATAGCCTTCCGCGTCGAGCACCAGGCGCACGTCGGTGGCCATGTGCCGCGGGAGGATCATGTTGCAGAGGAGCTGGAGCGCATCGATACCCGGCCCCATTCGAGCGAAAGTGGTCTCGATGTCGGCGCCCATGAGCTCGATGTTGAGGTAGGGACGCTGCGCGGACCGCACCACGGCGCGCGCCGCCAGACCGCTTGCCTCGCACAGCCCTTGTACAAAATCGTAAGCCCGCCGCTGGTCGGCGTTAAGGTCGTCAGGTTCCAGCTCCGGCTGGTCGGCGTCGGCCTTGCCGTCTTCCTGGTTCGCGGCTGCGTTCAAATCCGATGTCTCCGTGGTCTCTTCACTCATGCTGAGCTCTCCTTTGTTCACCCGTTTAATCGCGGATTGCGCGCAAACTGTCGGGGCCTTACTTCTGGCGAGGACGCCGGGGACGGCGAGGCCGCGTGGCAGCAGGCGACGTTGAGACAGCGGGTGTCAGCGAGTTTGGACTCTTCGTTCCCGCGCCCTTTAGACCCGATCCATTGCTGCCGTTGGTCTTCTGCTTATCGTCCGGAAGCCGGACGGGGACCACCGGATTGTCCTTGTTCGGCTTGTAAACGAAGTAGTACGACTGTGCGGCCGAGAGAATATTCAAAATCAGCCAGTAGAATACGAAGGCCGCGGACCAGCGGTACTTGATGAAGAAGAAGAACATCATGCCCGTCGTCATAACGGACATCGACTTCTGCTGCTGCGCGGCCTGTGGGTCCGTGGCCGGCGTCAGCTTCATGGTCAAATACATGCTGCCCGTGTAGAGGATGAGCAGCGCCAGGTCGAATTGGCCCAGATTGGAAGCGACTGCATCCGGAATGAACGTGATGATGCGGTTAAGAGTCGGGTTCGCCCAATGGGCGCTCGCCGAATTCACCCACAAAAACGTTCCATGCGAGAAGTGGAACTCGTACAGCTTGATCGTATTGTAGATCCAGATCATGAACGGAAACTGAATGAGCATCGGGAAACAGCTTGAGAAAGGGTTTACACCGTGCTCCTTGTAGAACTCCATCGTTCGTTTCTGGAGCTCCTGCTGGTCTTCCTTGTACTTTTCCTGCATCGCCTTGATCGCGGGCTGCAGGCGCTGCATCTCCCTCTGGCTCTTGTACATCTTGAGCGTGAGCGGCAGCGTTACGCCTTTGACAATAAACGCGATAAGCAGAAGCGCAAACCAGTAGCTGAAACCCTGCCTGCGCCCGGTCATGCTCACGATGCCATCGATCAGTTTATAACTCCACTGCTTCTTGTTGCGATCGTCGATCCGCTTCTCGAGGTCGGGCTGAAAGTTCTCCGCGACCGCTTGTTCCGCGGCTTTCGTGCCGCCAAACTCTTTGAGCAGCTCCTTGAGCGCTTCGTGCGCCTTGAGCTCGCTCTGAGTCTGGCGCTCGGTCAGCTGCTGACGCACGTCTGCGCTCAACTCCTTATCGCCAGGCTTCTTGCCGCCATAGACGCAGCATCTGTCGGTGTCGGCTGCCAGCCGAACGCTTAGCAGAAGCGCCTCGGCAGCTTTCTCCCGGTCGTTACCAGCGCTGTTCTTAACGTCGACAAGCTCATCGTAAGCTGCCTCGGGCTTGCCCTCGAGTTCCAGCTTTTTAGCGTCCTGGATTGTGGCCTTGCCGTTAGGGTACTCGTGCTTGGGGGCCTGCTGGCATCCACTGAATGCAAATAGACTCACGAATAGGACCGAACAGAGCGCAATAAAACGCGATACTGATTTCAAGACTGTTTCCTTAAATCGTCCGAAACGCCTGGTCCGGCCGGACCTGCCGCGGACTGCCGGAGTATTCGAAATCGCCGTGCCGTAAATCAGGCTGCCCATCGATCAGGGTACCGGGTCGTATCCGCCAGTTGTGAATGGGTTGCAGCGGACTATCCGCCGGACGCCCAGCGCGAAACCCACGAAGAGGCCGTATTTCCGAATGGCCTGGGCCGCATATTCCGAACAGGTTGGGTGGTAGCGGCACATGGGAGGACGCAGCGGAGCCGTCTTCTGGTAGATCCGGATACACCCGATTACCAGGCGACCCGGCAGCGAGAGAATGGCTCCGGCAGTTCGTCGCCACTTGCTGCTATCGATTTTTCTGTTCGGTACTTCCATCGGGACAACCCAGTGAGCTGCGATCACTCGTTATTCGCATCAGGCTGCCGCGCCGCAGGAGATCTTTCACGGCCTCCACGATATCCGGCCATGCCGCCGCGTGCGCTTGAGAGCGGCCGACGAAAATGACATCGTAGGTTCCCTCGCGCAAATCCGGCAGCAGGAGCCTTACCGCTTCCCGCAGCCTGCGCTTGATACGATTTCGCACCACGGCCCCGCCCTGCTTCTTGCTGACGACGAAGCCGATCCGCAATCCGGGCGCCGCAGCAGCGTATTGACCGGCACGATACATTACGTGCAGTACCGCCACCGGGTTTGCGAAGGAACGGCCGCGCGCATAGATCAGACGAAAATCCCGATTTGCCCGAAGGCGCTGTTCCGTTGGGAGCATGGCGGCATTTGCAGAGCGCGCGAATTCGCCGCACGCTCTAGAGTCCTTACGGAGAAAAGGCGCGATCGGTTTCCCATCGCGCCTAGGTTCATTACTTGATCAGGTCGTGGCGTCCCTTTAAGCGTCGCCGCCGCAGGACATTCCGTCCATCGAGAGTGCTCATTCGTTTTCGAAATCCGTGCACACGCTTATGTCGCCGATTATGCGGCTGAAAAGTTCGCTTCATAGAGGATCATCACCCTTTTGCAGTTTGTATCCATCCTAACCCGGTCTGAATATCAGACATATTTTTGGCAGGAAGACTAATCATTATAGCATAAGAGGAACGGCTGTCGCAAGGCAAATGGGCGTAATTATGTGTTAGAGGCGGCGATTGCCTTAGGCAGGGCATCTGTATTGCGGCGCGGGACGAGACTGGGCTACGGCGCGGGACGAGACTGGGCTACGGCGGGGGACAAGCCCCCACCCTACGGTCGCACGGCAGGAGCGCATGAAGATGCGGCGCCTCCTCGGAAGATCGAGGGTGCGCCGCACCGTGATTGTGCCGGACCAGCCGGTGGCTATTGGCTGACCTTGCCGAGGGAGGGCATTTTGCCTCCCTTGCCGCCGCCGCCGCCAAGGCTTCCCATCGAATCCTGGCCACCGCCCATTCTCGGCGCGCCTCCGCCCATTCCCATCATGCCGCCGCCCTGCCCCATCATGCCGCCGCCCTGCCCCATCATGCCGCCCTGGCCACCGGAGGCTCCGGCCATCATGCCCGACCCGCCCGGGGAACCATCGAACCGCATGAACTGGTTTTCCTTCAGGAAAACCGAGATCGCGACGACTTTTTTCTTAAGGACCAGGAATTGCGCGTGGTACTTATCGTTATAGAGCAGTGAAAACTTGCCGGGCTCTTCTTCCTTGATGCGATCGGTCCAGCCGTACACGTTGTACACCTTTTCCAACGTATCACCAAGTCCGATGCCTCGGCTGGTGTGCTGACCGAAAGCGTTTCCAAGTTCGGCGATCCGCTCCACGCGGCCGTCCTTATTGAAATGGAACTCGTAGGCAAGCTTCTTCGCGGGGAAGAGATAGACCCAGGTAAAACCGCCGGCCTCCGAATAAGAGCCATCCGGATTGTCTCCGGCCTGCGCGCCGCCACCGCCGCCGCCACCGGAGTTGCCGCCCGCCATCGGGCTCTGCCCAGGAGGTCCGCCGGACCCGCCGCCCATCATCCCGGGGTTCAGGCTAGGCGC
>JAYTEU010000701.1:0-3061 GCA_043734985.1 Chthonomonadaceae bacterium | reverse complement strand
AAGTTAGATGCTCCCACGTGCGACATCCTTCGGCGATCGGCGCGTCAAGCCGAACACGAACACCTGGTTTTCGGTGAACGGCTGCACGAGGTCGAAGTTCTCAAATGCCAGGCCGCCTGGGATGGGATTGTGCGTCGCCCAGTAAGCACTGCGTCCATTTACCCGCACCTTGAGCGCGCCAAGGTCTGACGTATCCTTCGGCTTGCGCCAGTATTGGGTGAGGGGAAAGCTTCCTCGATAGGCCCAGCCCGGTCCGGCCGGGTCGGGAGGCACGGAGTGGGGATCCTTTTCGTTCGAGGTGGCGCATAATACCAGGTCGCCGTCCGGCATCCGGGACATCCGGTTCGAGGTGAAATAGGCATCGCCGGTGAACTCCTTACCCGTGAATCCGGGCCATGTCTGTTCGGATCGCACCTGGCCATCACGCATCCAGAGCAGGCGTAGTCTGCCGTAGTTGCCCATCGTCGCCGTCAAAACACACGAATCCATCGCTGCGCTTCCAGGCGCGGAGGTCACGGTCAGCCGCAATTCGCCGGGGCGGTCCGCTCGAAACTCCATGTCCACAATCGGTTGGGCGCCGTTGCTAAATCGTTCCGTGCGCACGCGTATGCCCAGCCGCTCCACGCCGTCGATCGTTCGGAGCGAACCCGGATCGGGCATGTCGCCGGGCTTTCGGGTTTCGTCGGAATGGAACATGCGGCCGGGCCGGCCGTCTGTATCGCTTCTCTCCAGTTCGCTGAACCCGCGTCGCCCCTTCACGAACGGCTCCACGGCTATAAAGTTGACCAGGCCGATACTCTTTCCGCCATCGATGATGGGATAGCCGATCCGAATCAGGCCGCGCGGACCTCCGTCGCCCGGCCCTTCCACACTCGCCGGCCAGAGCGCCGCCTGAATGCCGCCGTGGATGCCCCATATCGCCCGCTTATCCTCCTTGCCCGGCCGAATCCAGCGGTCCCGGAAGGAGCTTCCCGGCTTTTGACCCTCGCCTGAGCCGCCCAAAGCGTCGGTTGGAAGGCAATTGTCCGGCGCGGCGGTCCAGGCTGCGCCGCCTGCCGCGACCGAATGTCCCAGGAACTCTCGACGGTTCATTTCGTGCTCCTTTCGTGCCTGAAATACTGTACCGCACCTGCCGGAGCCCGTCAACCAGCCGGGGCGAAACGGAGACATGCAAAGGCCCTCCGGCAGAATGCCGGAGGACCTTTGAAACAGTTCCTTTGTGCTCTCAATCGGACCTGGCTAGCAATCTGAATCGAATTGCCCCTGTAGTCGGCGGTCGATCGAGAAGTCGCCTAGTTGCTGTCTACGCCCGGCTGGAACTTGCCATGGTTCCCAGGAAATTATTTCAAATCAGCCCGAACCGGACTACAGAGGGAATCGAAGACGCTTAAGCGAACAGAGGGGAGCGTTCGGGTAATCGATACCGCGTGACAAATCGGCGCGCCGCGGCAAGCGGAGACGCCACCAGGACAGGAGCAGCAGCCAATGAAACTATCGTGCCAGGAGGGCCTCGTGCCGGGATCGAGCTTTGCGGAGAAGCTGCGCAATTTGGAGGCGTATGGGTTTGAAGGGGTCGAGTTGAACGGGGGCGCGCTGAACAGCCCGGAGGGACTCGCGGAGCGCAAGGCCGCGCTCCGCGATAGTCCGGTGCGCGCCTCATCGATCTGCGGAGGCTGCCCGGCGGAGCTGGTGCATGCGGATGCAAAGCGGCGCCAGGCGTGCGCCGATGCCCTCAAGCGCCACCTCGACTACGCGGCGGAACTGGGCGCGGTCGGACCGATCACCGTGCCGATCTTCAACAATAACGAGCGTGTTCCCGATCTATCGCCCTGGAAGAGCAGGGCGCAGATCGAGAAAGAGCTGCTGCTCGCGATGCTGCACACCCTTACGTCTCACGCGGAGCAGTCGGGCGCAGCGATCCTATTGGAGCCCCTGAACCGCTACGAATCGAACGCCCTCCCTCGGCAGCAGGAGGGCGCGGAGATAGTGCGGGCGCTCAACAGCCCCGGCGTCCGGCTCATGTCCGACGTATTTCATATGCACATCGAAGAGACGAACAGCCCGCAGACTCTGCGCGATGTGGGAGACTGCATCGGACATGTGCATCTGGCCGACAATACTCGGAAAGAGCCAGGCTCCGGCGATATCGACTTCCGCGCGATCATGACGGCGCTCAGGGACATCGGGTTCACGGGGTACATGGCTTTTGAGTGCGGGCTTACCGGTCCGGCGGCGGAAGTCCTTCCGAGGAGCGCAGCGTTTCTAAAGGAATGTATTACGCCGTAGATCCGCCTAGCCTTCAGTACGGCGCGCCCATTTCAACGAGGCGCGCCGGGCTGTAACGCGTATCCAGCCACGAATGGCGTGGCGCACTGCCCGTACTGCCGCCCTTTCAATGGCGCGCGCCGTACTATAACGCGCGTCCAAATTCCGGCAGTCGATCCGGCTAAATCTTCACATCGATCAAACCGCTGATTCCAACCCCCGGCACTCTTCGTATCTCCTTGACGTTTTTCGAAGAGATAGGAATCAGGCCGCGCAAACGCATTCCCAGCGGCCTGAAATTCGTCTCCAACTGCGCGCATGCCTGCACTTTCTGGACGGCTTCGCGCGGCCCCATTATCTGCACGGCGCCCGCCTCCTTGCCCGTGCCGACGGAAATAACCGGCACGACCTTCGTGCCGTACTCGGGATCGTCGTTGGGCGTCTTAGTGATGCCGTTGATGGCCCGATTGATCTCCGGGCCGAACTGCGAGATAAGGAGCGCGATGCCTCCGCCCTTCAGGATCGAGCCGAACTGCGCCGATGCTGAAACGGCAAGCGTTGCGGCCAAAACCACGTTCAGCGCGATCAATTTCCGGTTGATATTCATGTCTCTCTGCTTTCGGCTAACCGTCGTGAATGCGAGTGGTGATTGGCGCCCCCTCGGTAGGAAAATGCGTGCGGGGAGGCGGCCGACAAAAGTTCCTCGCGGCACGGTTCTAACCGGACTACGAGGAACTCGTGTGGGCGTTGGGAGAAGGAGAACGGGTACACGTTAGAAATGTACGGCGAACTGCGT
>JAYTEU010000700.1:0-9799 GCA_043734985.1 Chthonomonadaceae bacterium | reverse complement strand
TTGTAGACTTTAAGATTACTTGCTCCCTTCGCTCTTAAGGCGCTTGTAGTGGATGAGGATTGTGCCGCTGCCCGGTGCGGACGAAAAGTCGGTGGGGCGGGGTTTGTCCGGGGGGCGGCGGCAGATGGTTAGTTCGCCATCTTCCATCTTGAAGATGCCGAGGCTGGTCTTGCCCTTGTTGACGCCCTCGGTGTAGGTGACGTCCAGGATCATCGAGTCCTGCGTCGGGTCGAGCGTGCTGGGACCGGCGAGAAAGACCTTGCCGCCGATGAGGCTCTTCGTGATGCCTGCCGGGTCGATGAGGAGCTGGATATCCTTCAATTGATCGTCCGTGGCCTTGTCGCCCTCGCGTTCGAAGGAAGTCGCCTGCCAGTTTCCCGTCAGCTCCTTTCGGTTCAGTTCGATGAGCGCTTCAAGGGGAGTCTGCTTTTCGCGTTTCATGACATGGAGGAGCGTGGCGCTCCCCGGCGCGCTTGCGAGTACGGACGGACGGTCCTTGCCGCGCAGTGAGCCGCAGAATTTGTAGGTGTTCGCGCTGAGGTCGTAGATCGCCGAGGTAGTATTGCCCTTGGCCGCGCCTTGAGTGATCGTAACATCGATGTGCTTCGGGCTGGAAGTCGGATCGAGTTTCACGTTTCCATAGGTGATTCTGGAGCCTTGAACCACTACGTACCGGCCATCCTTCAGCGCGATCATCTTATTGGCGGGAAACGGGAGGCTCGTCTGCTGCTTCACTCCGTTTACCACGACCTGCGAGAAGCTCCAGACGCCCTCGAATCGACCGTACTCCTTCTTCAGCGTCTCTTCGGTCACGGGACTCGCCATCAGCACGAGCGCAACCGGCGCCCATCCATATCCCAGCATATTCGTCCTCCGATCCGGCTTTGCCGGTAATTCGTCCCTCAGTGAATCGTGCAGCGATTTGGGCAGACACAAGGCCTGCCCCTACTCGTGCGTTCTGCCTTGTCACCCTACTGGAATAGATTTGGGCAGGCACAAGGCCAGCCCCTACTCGTGCGTTCTGCCTTGTCACCCTAATGGAATAGCCGTGGATTGAAATGGCGAGGCTTCGCTTCGATGTCAATTATCTCGACTTCGGTTTCTCTACACGCAAATCGCCGCGCATCTTCACTCTCCCGCTCTCTTTCCGCCGACAGGCCGGGGCGATTCCGGACTGGGCAGATTGGGACGGAGCGGGGCGAGCGGTACGCCCGCGCTCTCTTCCGGTTCGAGTTCGACGGTTACCTGCGTGACGGCGATCGAAACCACCGGCTTGAGCGCGCCGTTCTTGATGTCTACCCGCTCGGGCGCCCAGACATTGGGAGCGACCTGCCGGGGTCTTGAATACGCGAAGACCGTCTTCAAATTCCCGTTGTGGTCGTAGATTTCCCGCTTGACGGCTATGCGTTTGCCTAGATCGATCCATACCCTCTGGTAAGATTTATCGTCGATCCCCCAGTAGGTCAGGTCGTAAACCACCAGGTCCGCGCCATCCCGGCGGTCGTTGCGCACATATCGGGCTCGCATGTAGGCGAATATGTCGCGTGTTAGAATGCCGCAGAAGTCCAGGAGAGAGAGCCGCCGAGAAGGCGCTTCCGCAAAGTTCTGCACCGACGCCTTGTAGTTCGGCCCCGCGGAAAGACGCTCCGTTTCCCCGTCGATCTGGAGCGTCACCTGCTCCTGCTTCGGGGTCGTGGCGGTCAGGAGCAGGCGACTGGGCTTTAGATAGTCGAACCCGACATCGTGAAACGCCATAATCCGCGCGAGATCCGGGTCGATAGCGGAGAGCAGCTTCTGGTCCTCGCCGGAGACATGAAGCGAGGCATGCACTACCGTCAGCGGCTGAACAAGTTCGGTGAACCTATGATCGGCGGCACCGTCCGACGCCAGTTCGATAGACCTATCGGCCTGTGCCATTGCCGACTGAACGCGCTGAGCGTAAATCCACGGCTTCATTGCGCGCGCGGCTGCCACCACGACTGCGTTCTGCTCCTGCGGCGTGACGGATCCCGGCAGCACAAGCGGAAGCGGGTTAAGGGTGATCGCGTTCGAGACCGTGTTGTACATATTCTTCTGTTCGGTGCTGTCTCCCATCACGTTGCGCGCATCCAGCGCCAGGGTGTTGGTGGTTGTATCGAGGATGAGAACGTCTACCGTGCAGATCGACTTGACCCGGTTGGATAGCCCGATCCAGACGTTTCGTGAATTCCACTGCGCACGCCCAGCAAGGACGTACCGCGTATGAAGCTTCTCTCCGATCGACGCCATCTGGTCAACTGTCGGCAGAGTGAAGGGTCCATTCCAGGGCAGCGTCGAGGATTTGCCCAGCGTAGTGAGGCCGTCGTTCAGAATTTGCGAGAAGGGAGAAGGGCTCTTGCGCGCATCGTTGTTGGGCATGGCGGGAGGCATTGCGCCCGTGGTCGTCTTGACCAGGAAGACATTGAAGCCGGTCTCAAGCAGCAGTTGGTTGCACTCTTCGCGAGCGGACTGAAGGGCGGCGTCCTTGCCGTTTTTGTAGCTCCACGGCAGGAGCGCCACGGTTTCCCCAAGCTCGCGTGCCAGGAGCGAGGAGGTTTTCTGCTTTGCATAGCCCTCGTCCGTTTCACGGCGAGGTTCCTGTGCCGGAGCAGACCTGGCACGCTGGATCGCACGTGAGTTTGCACATAGGCCAATAAGCATTAGCGCTGCCAACGAAACTAGCCGAAACGTGTCGATATTCTGACGCATATTCATTCGTGGGCTCCCGGTTACACTTTCCGCAATCGCTATCCTTGTTCGGTCCTTCCCGGCACAAAGGCCAGGTCGTTCTCATGAGTAATCATGGCACGATTCGCACCGATTTCCGATACGAAAACCAGCCTCCGAATAGTTCTCGGAGGCTGGCTGTCATGCGGCGGCAGTGGACCTGCGGATTGACCCTTTATCTGAATCCTTTGGCGAGCGATCCTATGAGGAGAGTCCAGCCATTGGCGAGCACGAACAGCATCAACTTGGCAGGAAGCGAGATCACCGTCGGCGGCAGCATCATCATTCCCATGCTCATAAGAGTGGAAGCGACCACCATGTCGATTACCAGAAACGGCAGATAGATGTAGAAGCCGATTATGAACGCCGTCTTCAGCTCACTGGTGATGAAAGCCGGAATCAGGGTGAGAAGCTGCACGTCATTCTCCGTACGCGGCCGCTCCACCTTGGAGAGGTTGATGAAAAAGATCAGGTCGCTCTTGTAGGTTTGCCGGAGCATGAACCCGTGGAGCGGCTTCTCGGCGCGGTCGAGCATCGTCGGCATCGTGATCTTGTTTGCAAAGTACGGCTTGAGCGCGTCGTCGTTGATCTTGGTGAACGTCGGCTGCATGATGAAGAACGTGAGGAACAGCGCCATACCGGCCAGTATCTGGTTCGGCGGGATCTGCGGCGTGCCGAGGGCACTGCGCAGAATCGAGAACACGATGATGAGCCGGGTGAAGGCCGTCATCATAATTAGCAGGGAGGGCGCGATCGTAAGGATCGTCATCAGGAGTAGTATCTGGAGGGAGACCGCCACATCCTGCGGATTCTTCGCCTGGTCCACTCCTAGCGTCAGTTTCGGGATCGCAAGGTTCTGCGCCTTGGCCTGAATGCCCGACAGGCAAGCGGTGAGGATGAGGCCAAGTACGCCGACCCAGAGCGTCCGGTTCAAAATCAGACCCTTAAGGACGGCGAGAGGCCGCCGCCCGATTGCCTGCAGTGGCCCACCGCATTCGGCCTGACTGCGCGCGCTTATCGCCTTTATCGCTTCCCAAGAGTCGCGCGACAGTTTAGATTTTTTACAGGGAATTATCATTATGATCTATCGCCGTCCTCCGCCTCGCGCACGGTCCGCAGGCGGCGTTCGCGGCGCTCAAGCGAGCCGCTGGTACCACGCATCACGTCCTCCAGCGAGCCGACAACGGCGTTCACGGAGTACTCGGAGTCCTGGAGATCGAGGCCGTCCAAGTCCGCCGCGGCAGACTGAAGCATGTGGCGGAACTCCTCGGACTCGGTTTCTTCGGGCGCGGCGAACTCCGTCAGAACCGAAATCCCGGTAGTTCCACCGGTAATGAGCAGCGTGCGGCCCCTCACCTGGATCAGATGGAGCGTGGCCGCGCCGACATTTAGGGACTCGACCAGGCGCATCCCGGACCCACCGCCTGAGCGCGAATCCTGCCCGTTCCCTGAGAAGAGCCCGGTGAGAGCGCTCAACAGTCCACCGGCGGGACGCTTCTCCGTCGGCACGGCAACAGAGCGAATTACGCCGGGAAGCCGCCCTGATTTCTGCTGATATCGGCGCAGTACGTTCAGTGCCACGAGTATGAAGATCAGGGTGGGCAGCAGGTAGGCGATCAACTTCCATCCGTCGCCTACGGCCTGGAGCGGGCTCTCGATCGTATGATCCGTGGGCGTGGGCGTCGTAATAATGTCCGGCTTGGTTTGAGATAGGTTGAGATCGGACGGCTTGCTCGCGGGCTTTGCGTTGGCGCCGGATGAGTTCGAGGCGGGCCGCTGCGAAGGCGCGGAAGTGGCCGCGACACCAGGATGCGATCCGGCAGAAGGCTTTGCCTCAACATTGGAATTCTGTTGTCCGACCGGCGTCTGCAAGGGCGCTTTGGCGGTGAACGCGTGGTTGGCAGGATGGTCTCCACCGGACGGCGCGGGACCGTGCGATACCGCCACGACGGTTTCCGCCGGATTGGGAGCAGACTGCTGAATCGGCCTGCCTTGGGTTTGAGGATCTGCCGATGTCGGCGGAGTGGCGTTGTGGTTAGCCGCGCCGTGGTTGGCGGCAGCCGCATTATTCGGGGTCGAGGCGTTCGGCCGGGCCGCCTGGACGGAAGTGGCCTGGACGGACGACGCGCGGACGGCGGCGTGCAGTTTCCGCTGCCGCTCCTCCTCCTTCGCCCAGTACTCCTTGATCCATCGCTCGCGCCACTCGCTCTGTTTGCCGGAACCGCCGACCGCGCTGCTGCCCGCCGACGAGGGAGCCGAAGCGTCGCTCGATCCCGCGGCAGGCTGCGCGCCGGCGCCGTTTGAAGTCGAGGCGTTCGCACCGGCGGCCCTGGTCGTGGGCTGCTGGCTGGAGGCGGGCAGGGCTGCCATAAGGGCTGTGCATGCAGTGAGGCAGGCCAGAATGGATAGACTAGCAGTTGGACGAGAATTCACCGACGGTCCCCTTTTCCGATGCCGGCGACGCGTTCCGCCGGACTGACGATCTCCGTGATGCGAAGGCCGAAATTGTCCTCGATCACCACGACTTCGCCTTTTGCCACTAGACGGCCGTTCACCAGGAGGTCGACCGGCTCGCCTGCCACTCGGTCCAGCTCGATGACAGACCCGGTGGAAAGTTCCAGAACATCGCGGATAAGCATGCGGACCCGCCCGAGCTCCACGGTGACATCGAGTGGAATGTCCAGGATCATTTCGAGGCCGCGTGGATGTAGCGAATCCGAATTCCGGGCGGAATAGTCCGGGACCGGGCTCTGCATACCGCCGCCCATCTTCGTAGCGGGCGTGGACTGCACTCCGTAGTCGTCGCCGGAGACCTGATTAAACATTGCGGCAACTTCGTCTTCACTTAGGCTGCCGCCGCCGCCCGATGGCGCTCCGAACGTAGAGACTGCGGCGGGCGATGTCAGCGCTGCCATCAGTCGCAGCGTGAATAGGGCCGTGAGGATAACCGGAGCGACATCGGGGATCATCGCGACAAGCTGCACCTCGACGGCGCTGCCCTCCAGAGCGAAAACCGGGGGTACGACTAACGTTCCGATCTGCGTGGAGATGGACTCGATATCGTACTGCTCACCACTGCTGTCGTGCAGTCCCGTGGCGAGTCCGCGAACCAGGCCGCTCATCGCCGCGGAGATCGTATCCAGATCCGTGTCCGAGAGGGGCTGCGTCGAGTCGCCTCCGGACATCCCCTCCATCAGGTCGACAAATATCCTGGCGACTTCCTCCGAGGCGTAAAAGACGCCATCCGTGGCCTCGGGCGCACTGAAGCTGAACTGGGTCTGCAGCACGGGTTCGGGACGCTGGAGCAGTTCCGTAAGAGATACCCCTCGGACATCGAGCAGGTCGAGTGTTACTTCACTGTTTAGCTGCTCTGAAAGCGCTTTTCCAAGTGTGGGGCATAGACTTTGGACAAGTGTCTGTATTTCGCCAATCTGGGTCGCAGACAGGTCAGGCATCGAGAACCTCCGAGTTGAACTTTGACTATCTGAGCGGGATTGTCATCTACTGGTAATCCCGTGACTGCTGACGGTCGCTTGAGAATTAGCCGGACCTATTTCCACTGGCTGCAAAGTCCGGGCTCTCGGCGTCCGGATTGGCTCTATTCAGGTACACGGCCAGCTTTTTGCCACGAATACCAGGCTTGCCCAGGAACTTTACGGTATTGCCCAGGATCACCTCGACCTCTTCGTTCTGGGCGCGGTTCAGCGTGACGATATCGCCGACCTTCAGGCTGAGAACCTCCTCCACGGATAGGCTTGCGCCTCCCAATCGCACCGAGCAGGTGACCGCCGTCTTGGAAAGGCGGCGCGCCAATACCGCCGAGTACTGGCCGGAGTTCTTCTTAACGCTGCTGGAAAACCAGCGCTGAGCGCTCAGCTTCGGAGTGACCGGCTTCAGCAGGTGGTATGGGATACAGAGGCTCATCGCCCCCCTCAGTTCGCCCACTCGGATTTCAAAGAGAATTGAAACCACGACGTCGTTAGGGGGTACTATCTGTACAAACTGACTCTGGGTCTCCATAGTCTCGCGACGAGCGGTGAACTGCGCGATGCCTTCCCAGGCCGCGTAAAACTCTCGCAGAGCACGGTCGATAATACTTTCGGTGAGGGCACGCTCGATGTCGGTGAGCACTGTCGAGGACTTCACCATGCTTCCCGGGCCGCCCATCAGGCGGTCGATCATCGAGAGTATGATATTGAATTCGACCTCCAGGATCGCCTGTCCGACAAGAGGAGCCATGCTGAAAATATTGATGATGCTCGAAGTCAGCGACCGCATATATTCATCGTAGGGAATCTGTTCCACGGAGACCAAGTCCACATGCACGGGCACTCGCAGATATGCGGAAAGAGAGCTTGCATACAGCCTGGCAAAAGTCTCGTGCAGCATCTGAAGCGTTCTAAGCTGATCCTTGGCAAATTTATCCGGACGCCGGAAATCGTAATTCTCATAACTGACCGGCCCTCGTCCTTCGCGGACCGCCGACGGCGCTGCCGCCGAGCCGGAACTTGACGAAGAGTTCTGGGAAAAAGCCGGTTTCGGAGTTTCCGCCGCAAGTGAAGGCCCGAAGTCCATCTCGGAACCATCGCCCTGAAGCGATGAGAGCAGGGCCTCGATCTCAGCCTGGGAAAGAATTTCTGACACGGCAATACCTCGGCGGCTTGAGGGCTGATTGGGCGGAAGGAGCGGTGCGCGAAACCGAATATCGCGGGGTCGAGACGCGAGCGCGTTCCTTCCCGACTCATTGTCGGCGCAAAACGGGCTTGGCGTTAGGGGTCTGCCCAGAAATCACGTATTTGAATGGTGACCCGCAAGAAAAAGGCAGGCCGACCGGCCTGCCTTGGTCACTTCCACAATTCGACGATTTCCGCGTACTACTGCATACGTCGCGTTCGGGCGACATAGAGCTCCATCAACACTTCTTCAGTTTCGCGGTCGTTCAGCCATTCCCAGTAGAATGGATGATGGAGGAGCATCTCCATACTGAGCACACGGCGGCCGTTCGGTCCGTTCGGTTTCGGCATCGCCAGATTGTCGCGGTTGTAGGCAGCATTTACATCCACGAACAGTGTCGGTTTCGGTCGCTGACCGCGCTCACCCGGTATCGATCCGGTCTTTTCGATATTAACGTGCGATTGCGCCATAGTTGATCCCTCTCGGCGGCGTCGGCATCCTGCCGACTTCCGGCGAAAACGCTGCTTGACGTTTCCCTGACCCTCACAATTTGCAGTCCGTTGCAAAAATAGCGCCGCCGACGCCCTGCCGGCTTCTGGAATTCGGTCCTATCATTTAGTAAGACGCGCGATCGTCATATGTTGTTCTACGCATAATTCGGCGACGATATCACCGCGTCCGGATGCGTTCACTTGGTCGCCATTGACACGGCAGATTAAAGTCCGCTACAATGCGCAGTCATCCTACGTTTGGCTCTCGATTTGTTGCGCGTGACCCGCCGGGCGCCTTCGCCCATTCTCTGCACGCGTTCTCACGCGGTTTGCAGAGGCTAAGCCGACATGTCTGACAGAACAATCATCTTAGAATCCAACTTAGAATCCAGTCTCCCCGCCGCCGACCCTGCCATCCGCATGGAATCCATCACGAAGCGCTTTCCGGGAGTCCTTGCCAATCGGGATGTCTCGCTCATCGTGGCGCGGGGAACGTTTCACGCGGTGATAGGCGAGAACGGCGCCGGCAAATCGACGCTTCTGAACGTACTTTATGGCCGCTACCGGCCGGATTCCGGTCGGATCGTTGTACTCGGCGAAGACGTCTCAAACGCGCTGAACAGCCCTGCGGACGCGATTCAGCGAGGTCTCGGGCTGGTTAGCCAGCACTATGCCCTCATTCCGGCTCTCACCGTCCTTGAGAATATCATCCTTGGAGCGGAGCCTGTTCGCGCAGCTGGGATCATCGATCGGCGAGCGGCGAGCGATCGGATATTAGAGTTGACCGGCCGGCTTGGGCTGGAAGACCTCGACCTGAACGCGCGCGCTGACCGCGTGTCTATCGCCACCGGACAGAAGATCGAGATCGTAAAGGCGCTCTATCGCGGCGCGAGTATCCTCCTGCTAGACGAACCCACGTCGACATTGGCCCCCCAGGAGGCCGACAGCCTGTTCGCGCTGCTGCAGACACTCTTAGCTAACGGTACAACCATACTATTCGTGACACACAAATTGCGCGAGGTCATGGCCTACAGCCGAAATGTGACAGTGCTCCGGGCCGGCTGCAACGCAGGCGACTTTGTAACCTCGCAGACATCGCCCGCCGAGCTGCTGTCCCATATGATCGGTACGCGGGGGATCACAGCCGACGCGGCTGTCACGTCACTAGGCAAATTTCAGAAAGAGAGTAGCGCTTCCGGTAGACCTTCGAATGCATCGGCGCAAACGGTCGGAAATCCGACTCGCCCGCCGAATAGGAATCCCATAGCCGCATCCGGCGCTTCAGAGGCTTCGATACACAGTAACGGCGATGCGCCCGCTTCCGTCTCCGCCTCGCCTGCCCCGGCGCTGCTCCGTGTTGACAATCTTACGGTTAAGAACAGGAAGGGCAGTGTTGCGGTCCGCAACGCTTTCCTGGAGATTATGCCGGGTGAGATCGTGGGAGTGGCGGGAGTGGACGGGAGCGGACAGCGCGAACTGGCGGAGGCGATTGTCGGCTTGCGGGCCGCCGAAACGGGCGCAATCGAGTGGCGTCTTCCTTCCGGCTCGCCGGTCCCTCTCAATCGAGCGTCCGTGCGAGAGCGCCAGCGCATGGGTATCGCGTATATCCCGGAGGACCGTCATCGGACGGCTCTCGCGCTCGACTTCAGCGTTGCCGAGAACTACCTACTAGGGCACGAGACCCAGCCGGACTGGGGAGGAGGACTGCTGCTCAATTCCCGGCGAATGCTCGACCGCGCCAATACGATGATCCGGCGCTACGACGTGCGGATGGGCGAGCGCGATGGCCGCGCCGCCGCTAGAGCGCTTTCCGGCGGCAATCAGCAGAAGGTCGTGATCGCGCGCGCTTTGGACGGCGCTCCCCGCCTATTGGTCGCATGCCAGCCGAC
>JAYTEU010000699.1:0-3764 GCA_043734985.1 Chthonomonadaceae bacterium | reverse complement strand
GCCCGAACAGCCTTGACTCCCTCCCCGGCTGCGCCGGTATAATCCGGTGCAGCCCGACCTGTTTTAACTATGTCTTCCGCCTAACTTGCCCACAAAAGGATTATCGATGCACTATCAGGGCAGTTTCAATCGCGACTCGACACTTTTTCGGCAATTACTTGAGCAACTACTTCGCCGCAGCCCGCATCTCCTTGAGCAGCGGGATTGCCCTGGGGTTTGAAATAAAGAGGTCCACGCAGTACAAGTTGTAGAGCTGAGTGTCCGTGGCGTCTTTGATGGTCGGGTGGTCCTTGTTCCACTGGTCGCGTTCCAGCTTGGTCGCCACTGCCACCTGCGCGTCTGTCAGGATCGCCTTGCATGCGGCAGCTACGGTCTTGATGTTGGCGGTATTCAGGTCGTCGCGCTGCTTCAGGAAGTCCGTCTGCAGCCTCTTCATCTTGTCGTCGAAGTCTTTTGGGATGGGAGCGCCGGTCAGCGCCTGCTTCTTGACGTCCCGGATTTCAGAAGCCGAAGATCCGAAGACGGAGCTGCCCAGCGCGGTGACTTTCGCATCGTAATCCGTCTGCGCCGCGGTAAGCGCTGCCGCGAGCTTGTCCAACTGGTCCGGCTGGAGCTTAAGCGGAATCAGTGCGCGCAGCTTCTCGATATCGTCCAAATCGACTACGATCGCCGAGGGATCCAGCTTCGCGGCGGCCTTCTCCTGCGCGGCGACCGAGCTTCCATGCAGATGCGCGCTGCCGATCAGTCCGACGGCCATTGCGAGCGCCAAAACTGTCGCCACGGCAAACCGCCGCGCGCGCCCGGGCATAAATGAGCTATTCATTGCGGACCCTCCTCCGGACCCCTGTTGTTGAAATAATAAACCTCACCTCTGAGACGTAAGAACTGCTGCAAGCGGTTACCGCTATTTTACCACGGAACGCACCGAGCTATTCCACGCGCCGCAGTGCAAACGCATCCAGACCCGGGGTGAACGGTCCCACGTCGCATTCAGCCATTCCAGTGCATACAAACCGCCCAATATCTATCCTTTCCTTTCTTCCTGCTCCGCATCCACCAGGCCTACCGTACGGCATACGCCGCGCTATGCTATACTGACTTTAATCGACAGTCGCTGGAAGCGTTCTTGATTGGGAAGCGCTCGGCGAAGATGCCGCCGCGCAAAGGGCAGCAGGAAGCAGGCAGAGGAAGATGGCGAAGGGTAGCAGGAGACCGATTATCGTGGGGACGGACGGAAGCCCGGAGAGGCCGGTTCGGCCATGGCGGCTGATCCTCGCCGCGCTGCTGCTGTTCGCCCTCTTCGTCGTCGTGCACAACGGCGCTCCGCTCTACTGCGACTGGCTCTGGTTTCGGGAGATCGGCTTCACTTCGGTCTATACGACGACCATCGCGGCCAAGACCGGCCTCTACGTCGTCTTCGGTCTGCTGTTCTTCCTCTGCTTTTACGGCAATCTCGGTATCGCGCAGCGTGTAACTCCAGGCACGGCGCAGCGCCTCATGCTGGCACGGTTCGGGCCGCAGCTTAGCCGCGCGCTCCAGCATTGGCTGGGCTGGATTCTCTTCGGCCTAGCCGCCTTTTTCAGCCTTTGGGCGGGCCGCCTCGCCGCCGAAAGCTGGTCGTCCTGGCTGGAGTTCAGCCACCCCACCGCATTCGGCGTCAAAGATCCCGTTTTCGGCATCGACGTCAGCTTTTACATCTTCCAGCTTCCGTTCCTGCACTCCCTGTGGGCCTTCTCTTTGGGCACGCTCATCGTCACCCTGATAGCCGTGGTAATGTTTCACGTCGCGAACCAGGCCGTGGAGTCGCTGGCGGGCCTGTCGAAAGCGCCTTCGGGAGTGCGCGCGCAGGTCTTGATCCTCGTCGCGCTGCTGGCCCTGATTCAGGCATACGGCACGCACCTGGGCAGTTTCGACCTACTTACCTCGGACAACGGGAAGTTCACCGGCGCGGGCTACGCGGACCTGCACTACCGCTTGTTCGCGATCCGCATCCAGACGTTCCTGCTAGTAGTTACCGCCCTGACGTGCCTTGTGCCCATAGGGCGCGGAACGGGTTTCCGCTGGCCCGCTCTGGCGGCCGGGAGCTGGCTGGCCGCCTTGCTGCTGCTTGGCAACGTGTTCCCCGGCATCGCGCAGAAGACGTTTGTCGAGCCGAACGAATTCTCGATGGAGAAAGAGTTCATCCGGCGCAACATCGAGTTTACGCGGCGCGGGTTCAACCTGGAGACCGTCCAGCGCATCAACGACTTCCCCGCCGATGAGAGCCTGGACGCCGCCGGCGTCGCGGCAAACCGGGACACCCTGGAGAACGTAAGGCTCTGGGACCACCCGTACCTCTACAAGGTCTATTCGCAGCTTCAGACGGTCAAGAACTACTACAAGTTCGAGCGCGAAGGAGTCAACGGACGGCGCACCAACAATATCGATATCGACCGCTATATCGTCGGCGGCAAACTGCGGCAGGTGATGCTCGGGGCGAGAGAGATGGACACGAGCGGCCTGCCCGAATTCGCGCAGAGCTGGCAGAACCAGCGGCTGGCCTACACGCACGGCTACGGCGTGGTGATGAGCCCGGTCAACAAGACGATCCAGGGCCTGCCGGACTACTTCCTCTCCGGCATTCCCGTGACCACCGCCGCCGGCGCTCCCGAAATCCGCGTGAAGGAACCCCGGATCTACTATGGCCAGATCGAGCACGGCTATGTCTTTGCCGATACGGAGCAGCCCGAGTTCGACTATCCTTCGACCGAAAGCGGCAAGGCGGGCGGCGACGCGCAGGACCACACGGCGCGCTACCAGGGCCGAGGCGGCATTCCCATCGGCAGCTCCGCGCTCGCGCGCTGGGCGTTCAGCCTGCACCTTGGCGACCCGAACATCCTGCTGACTCGCAGCTTCACCCCGTCCACGCGCCTGCTATACCGCCGCGATATTCGCGATCGGATTCAGACGGTCGCTCCCTTCGTTCAGCAGGACGGCGATCCCTACCTGGTGGTCGATCCGGACACCGGGCGGATGATCTGGGTCGTGGACTGCTACACCTTGTCGAACCAGTATCCCTACTCGACGCCGCAGAAGATGGATGTCAACACCGCTTCGTATATCGAGGCGAACTACATCCGCAACAGCATCAAGGCCACCGTGGACGCCTTTGACGGAACGATCCGGCTGTATGTCTCCGATGCGAACGACCCGATAGCGCGCACCTATAGCCGCATCTTCCCGGGCCTGCTCCTGCCGCTTGACCGGATGCCCGCGGGCCTGCGCGCCCATATCCGTTACCCGGAGGATCTGTTCCGGCTGCAGCGGTCGGTCTACGCGGCGTACCATGTCGACGACCCGCGCATCTTCTATTTCCGCGAGGACTCCTGGGCGATACCCACCGAGCCGAACGTCGATTCCACCGCGCAACGGGAAGGAAACGCGCCCAAGGATATGGAACCGTACTATGTGATAATGCGGCTTCCCGAGGCGGCGGACAAACGACCCAACGCCGGAAAGCCGAACGCGGAGGAGTTCCTGCTGATGAGCCCGCTCGCGCCCGCCAAGCGCGAGGCGCAGAACATCCTCGGCTGGATGTGCGCGCGGTGCGATGGGGAGCACTACGGAGAGCTGGTGCTCTACCGTTTCCCGCAGCAGGTATCGGTCAACGGCCCCTCGCAGGTGATCGCCTTCGTCAATAACGATCCGAACATATCTCAGCGACTGACGCCGCTCAGGCTGGGCGGGTCCAATGCGAATTTCGGCAACCTGCTGGTCATTCCGGT
>JAYTEU010000698.1:0-5044 GCA_043734985.1 Chthonomonadaceae bacterium | reverse complement strand
GTGAGAGTTCACGCCCTTGTAGTTCATGCTCGTGCTGCAGTCGAGAACGAACGTCGCTTTGAGGTTGGTCTCCTCCTCGAACTGCTTTATCTGGTAGCGGTCGGAGCGCGCGTAGACCTTCCAGTCGATGTGCCGGATCTCGTCGCCGGGAACATAGTCGCGGTGCTGCGCGAACTCCACGCTGCTGCCGCGATAGGGGCTCTTGTGCATGCCCGTCATAACGCCCTCGACTACGGTCCGGGCGCGGATCTCCAGGCTGTTGATCCGCGCCAGCATCTTCGGGTCGCCGATATAGGTCGGTGTAGTGGGTGTAGCAGGCATATAGGAACTACTCTCTCCGTTACTTCAGGAACCCGTGGAACATCAATCCCACGCCGTCTCAGCGCCAGCCCGCTAAGATCGATCGGCCGGCCGGGCCGGCGGTACTCGCAGCAGGTCCGCGTCCGGGCTCGCTTCGCCCAGCCCCATCGGCCGTACGAGCTCCTCGTCGCGCGAGGTATCGCGGACATGTGACGAGCGCAGTAGAATGCCGCTCCCCCGTCCTGCCACGGCAGGCGGACGCCTCCCCTCACTCCTCCAGCGCGCAAGCAGCACCACAAGCCAGGGATACATGGCAATCACCGTCCCACTTCGGTCGGCGTCAATTCAATCCAAAATCCAAAATCCAAAACCCAAAATCATCACCGTCTCGGTTCGGTCGGCTTCGGTATCGTCTCCAGCAGTTTCTGCACGACCTTGTCGGGATTGAGCCCGGCGTCCGTCGCCTGGTAGTTCGTCAGGATGCGGTGGCGGAGGACGGGCAGCGCGATCGCGGCGACGTCTTCGCAGGTGGCATAGAACCGGCCGTAGAGCGCGGCGCGCGCCTTCGCGCCAAGCACCAGGTACTGCGACGCGCGAGGCCCCGCCCCCCAGCTCACGCACTCGCGAACGAACGAAGGCGCTTCCGGCTCATTGGGCCGGGTGGCGCGAGCGAGCGCCGCCGCATACTCGAACACATGGTCGCCGACCGGAATACGCCGCACGATGTCCTGCAGCCCGATGATATCGTCGCCGGTGAGCGATGCCTTCAGCTCGACCGACTGCCCTCCCGTCGTGGCCTTCATGATCGCCAGCTCTTCCGCTGCCGACGGGTAGCCAACGATCACCATGAACATAAAGCGGTCAAGCTGCGCTTCGGGAAGAGGGTAGGTGCCCTCCTGCTCGATCGGGTTCTGCGTGGCAAGGACGAAGAACGGCTCCGCAAGGCGGTGCGTCTGGCCGCCTACCGTCACCTTGTGCTCCTGCATGGCTTCCAGGAGCGCGGCCTGGGTCTTCGGCGGGGTGCGGTTGATCTCGTCCGCGAGGATCATGTTGGCGAAGAGCGGCCCCTGCAGGAAGACGAACTTGCGCTCGCGCGTAAGCGGGTCCTCCTGGATGATCTCCGTACCCGTGATATCCGCGGGCATAAGGTCCGGCGTAAACTGGATGCGCTTGAACGAAAGGTCCAGAATCCTGGAAAGCGTGCTGACCAGAAGGGTCTTCGCCAGGCCGGGTACGCCTACGAGGATGCAGTGACCGCGCGAAAAGACCGAGATAAGAAGCTCCTCGATAACCGCGTCCTGGCCGATAACGATCCGACCCACTTCCGAGCGAATCGAATCGAAGGCCTCGCGCAGCCGTTTCAGGCGGGCAAGATCGTCCTGACCGGTGGCAGGCGCTGTATTGGGTGAAGTCTGGGCCGCAGGCATCGCAATGGACTCGCTTTCTAGGGTGGGCAATCGGCAGTCGGCGGGCAGCCGCGTACGGATGGGCAGTCGGGGCCGCATTTCACGATTGCCGACTGCCGATTGCCTACTGCCCACGCAAACAATAAGACAACGTGATCAAACTGTAACTTGTAACCAGGGCAGGCTGATTCTCCCAGTAGCGGGCATTGCTGCTGAACCAGGAGCCGTCCGGATGCTGCGCGGTGACGAGCGCGCCCGCAAGATCGTGCGCCCAGTCGTGCTTCGCGCCCTTGGTATCCTTGAAGATTTTGTCGCCGTAAGCATCCAAGGTTTTTGCCATCGTGTGGTAGTAGTAGTAAAGCGACGTGCTGCCCATGCCCGGATGTTCGGTCACGGTGTAGTTTCCGCGAATCCAGTTCCAGGCTGCCTGCGCGCGCGGGTCCTGCTTGGAGACGCCGGCGTAGAGGTAACTCTTCAGCCCCGCATAGGTCATGGAGCCGTAGGAGACGTGATGCTGAACGGGCTTGCCCTCGTCGGCAGGCGTGCCGCCCTGGCTGGTATAGACGAACCCGCCGTCGTTCGGCCCTTCCTTCACCCACGCCTGGTCGTTGCTCTCCTTGCGATTCTGGACCCGCTGGAGGAAGATCAGCGCCTTTTTGAACACGGGGGAGCCTGTCGGAGCGCCGCCTTCGTGCAGGGCCTCCAGGGCGAACTGGAGATTCGACAGGTCCGGATGCGTGTCGTCGCCGGGATCGTCGCCATAGCCGATTCCGCCATACATCGGATTGCCGGGCTTGATGCCCTCGCCTTCGTCGAACTGCACCTTCTCCAGATACTGGAGCGCCTTGCGAATTGTGGCCTTGTAGACCGGGTTCTTTGTCTCGGTCAGCGCCATAAGGGCGAGACAGGTGTTGTAGTTCGGCAGAGCCATGGCCGGATTGGCATTGCTGTAGATACCGCCGTTTGGCTGTGCCGATTTCAGCAGAAACTGCACTCCCTTCGCGACGGCCGGATCGTTCGTTTCGGTTTTGCCGTTTCGCAGCAGTCCGGAGAGCGCAAGCGAGGTCGTCGCCGGGTAATGCCCCCAGGAGCCGTCCGTCTCCTGCGTGCGGTGCAGATACTCTACTCCCTTGCCGACAGCCGCCTTGGCCTTCTGCATTGCGGGATCGGGCGGGGCGGCATGCGCGGTCGAAGCCATCGCCACGATCATCGCAACCGCCGCGGAAATCCTAAAACGACGGATCATCGACTTTCTCCTCACTCAAAATATCGCCTGCGGCTTCAGCGGCTCCCGGCCGAAGCAGCTCCGCGGAAGCGGTCGAATTGGTCTTGCTCGCCGCCCGCAACAAAATCGAATGCGAGCCCCCGCCCGGCTTCTGCGAGCCTCGCAGCAGCCCGCTGGATTGCTTCGCACGATCTGCATGTTCGCGAAGGCACACTAGGCATTCGTAGGCGGAGTCGCGGACGAGTGTCTCTGCGGCATCATTCGTCTGCGTTATGCGTCCGAAGAGGTTCTCTACATAGCGAATAGCTCGCCGGTCACCAACTTGCCCCAGCGCTCCCAGTATCGCCACCGTCAGCGCCGGGCGAGCCGGGTCGAGTGCGAGGAGCAGCGAGCGCACTTCGTCCCGGTTGACCCAGTCAGCGTCTTCCGGCCGCAGCGTGGGCAGGAGTTCGATCAGCAGCTTCTCAGCGGTGAACCGCATATCGGGAAAGGAGCGATCCTGAAGGCAGGGAGCCATCGCAAGTACATGCGAAAGCGCGTTCCTGCGCGAAAATTCGGCTTCAAAATCGCTCATAAGTACTAATATTCTACCTGTACGCACTGCGCAAACGTGCCGCGGACAGCGCCAGCATTACCGCGGCCCCTGCCGCAAAAAGGGCGCAGGAGCCGAGCGCCGGCGGATATACAAACGGGTAGTCGTGCGCGTTCGTTCGCTCGTACAGCCCCGGCACGCGCAAGATGTCCATGTGCAGGGCCGCAGCGGATGCCGATACCGGATTGATAAGCAGCATCCCGTAGATCAGGCCGGTCGGGTCGTTCCGGCGCACCAGGATAGGGTTGGCGAGAAACAGGCCGGTCACCGCCAGGGCAGCAGCCGCGAGCGCCGCCAGGAAGCCGCGCGACCAGACCCGGCCGGGCCTTCGGCGCATCGCCGGCAGAAAGGCAAGCGCTCCCGTTGCAACAGCCGACGTAAGCAGTACTAAGTGCATTACGAATATCGCAAGGTATCCATCGGCAGGCCCGGCCAGGATCGGACGCCAGATAAGCTGAACGGTCAGCAAGATCGCGCAGGAGGCAAGGATCGCCGCAATCAGCGGCCAAAGTCCAGCAAACAGCCGTCCGGCGCACAGGTCGAGCGGCGTAAGGCGGGTAAGGAGCATCGACTGTGTCTCTTCGAAACGAGATACCGGCGGCACGGAAAGCGCGCCAAGCGCCGCTGCCACCGGCAAAAACAGCAGCGGGCCTGCAAGTGACGCCATGGAAATCCAGCGATGCAGGAAGCCGGGAGTATCGCCGCTGTACTCGCGCGCGGGCATGACCGAGAACTGTAAGCCTGCCGCGATCGCCTCGAAGGATAGCACCAGGACGCCCATCCAGATCAGATCGCGCACCGGACACCGGGCTCGCATCTGATGGCGAAAAACGACGAGTATGCCGCGCCCGGGCAAAGCGCCGAGGAAGCGGCCCGATCCGGCAAGGTGAAATCGGGAGAGCATCAGGGCTTGCCTCCCGCGCCGCGCCCCCCTTCCCCACAATTTTGGGGGGAAGGGGGGCGTGGCTTAGCCGGGGCCACCGCCGCCCGCACGATGAGGTCGATCTTTGTGCCTCGCCTGGGAGTGCGCCTGGCGTTCACGATATACGCATTGTTGCCGCCGCCCGGAAGCGGGTTATCGAGGATCGCGGCGGGATCGTGCCAGACCGCGACGAGCGACTTCTCCAGGTCCGCCTGGAATCCCTGTTTCAATATCCGCGACCCGGTGAATACCCAGTCGTGAGCCGCCATCGGCTTTGCGTTCGCGCCCTCCAGTACCAATTCCTCCGCGCGAACGCTTTGCATCTCTCCGCCGCGGTCCCGCCAGCGGATGCGCAGTTCGACCGGGTCGCCCTTGGGCGTGTTTCGGTCGCCCTGCTGGGTCAGTACGTTCTTGGGCTCCAGGTCCAGCATCAGCAGCGCGAGCTGAAAATGCAGCGGGCGCACGTCAATCCGAAGCAGGCTCTCGTGCGTCTTCCCGCCCGGCGCGACCGCGAGATACTCGATCGCTCCCTCGTCCATGTTGATCTCGCCCGGGCACGTCACGATCCGCTCCCGCGTGTCCACCAGCGCCGCGCCGAC
>JAYTEU010000697.1:0-1548 GCA_043734985.1 Chthonomonadaceae bacterium | reverse complement strand
GTCATCACCGGGCGCTTCCGCGGCACGGGCCGGGGCACGGTCCGGCTCTCGGGGCTATCGAACGGCACCGACGAGACGTTCAAGATGGAGACCGGCTTCGGCGCGGGCGATGGCAGCAATACGTTCCTGCCGCGCATCTGGGCGACCCGAAAGCTGGGCTACCTGATCGATCAGGTGCGGCTGTCGGACAATCCCGCAGGCAAGAAAGAGGTTATCGACGAGATCGTGCGCCTCTCCAAGGACTACGGTATCATCACTGAATACACCTCGTTCCTCGTAGACGAGAACGAACAGATCGCCCTCAACCTCCGCGCCGGCACGCTGAGCGACGCCGTAAACGCGCCGATCATCCGGAATGAAGTGGCGCGTCGCGCACTGGCGTTCGGCACAAGCGGCGAGCAGGTAACCGATCAGAGCGGTCGCGCGAAGGACCTTAAGAAGACCGCCCAAAGCTACTCCCGATACCAGTCCGCCAACGGCAGCGTGGACTACTTCTACGAGGGACTCAAGACTGACAAAGAGGAGAAGCTGGCGCTCGGCCGACCCGCGCGAGGCAACTTCGGCGGCGCGGTGGCCGGGCAGCAGGCTGCCGGACCGGGGAGCGCCGCAGGCAGCCTTGGCGCAGGCGGCGGAGGATTTGGCGGTGGCGGAAGAGGAGGTGCATTGTACCGCCAGGCGGGGCGCACTCCCGGAGGTACGACGGTCATACCATCGCAATCCGGTCAGGGGTTGGGCAACGTACGTCCGAATTACTCGTTCGCACAGAGCGGTAATGATTCGCGAAATGCGATCACGCTCCAGGTCGTGAAGGACCGCACCTTCTACCGGCAGTCCAACAATCTGTGGCAGGATCACTCCTACGATGCCAAGAAGAACCACCTGTACCAGATCCAGGCCTTCAGCGACGCGCATTTCGCCCTGCTCAAAGCCGCGCCCGAACTGGCCGCCTACTCCTCGGTAGGCGACGAGCTGATCGTCCGCCTGGGCAGCAACGCGATCCAGATCGGCAAAGCCGGCAAGGAAAAACTAACCGCCGCCGAGCTAAAGGAGATAGTAGGCAAGTAGCCATCTGCGACGGCAGGATTCAACCATAGCCATACCGAAACCTTTCAGAGAGGGCGCGGTCGCGTAAACCGGGTCAGCCCTCCCTGAAAGGTTTCTCTTTATGTCCACCCCCGTGGCTGCGCCGGATTTGCGCGTTTCCCTTGGAACCAGCCTCACGCTCCCGACCCCCGTTGTCGCCGCTTCCGGAACCTTTGGCTACGGTGATGAGGTAGCCGACCTCGCCGACATTGCATTGCTTGGCGGATTGATCACTCCCACGCTGACAGTGCTGCCGCGTGCCGGAAACCCGATGCCGCGCACCGCCGAAACGACCGCTGGTCTCCTTCACTCGCTGGGAATGCCCAATCCCGGCCTAAGCCGATTTGTTTCAGACCTTATTCCTCGTCTGCTTGCCCTGCCTTGCCCGGTCATAGTAAGCATTTATGGCGAAACAACCGAAGAATGGCAAATGCTTGCGGAAGCACTCGATGCCGCCGGTGTCGG
>JAYTEU010000696.1:0-5042 GCA_043734985.1 Chthonomonadaceae bacterium | reverse complement strand
CGCGTCGTTCTGTCCGTCGATCACTCCGCGCCCGTTGTGGCCGTGGCGGCGGTTTACGACGTCGGCTCCCGGAACGAGCGCGAGGGCAGGACCGGCTTTGCGCACCTATTCGAACATATGATGTTTCAGGGCTCCCAAAACGTCGGTAAGGGCGAGCATATGCTGCTGGTTCAGGACAACGGCGGCAGCATGAACGGCACCACCAACACCGACCGCACGAACTACTTCGAGACCGTGCCGGCGAACCAGCTCGATATGGCGTTGTTTCTGGAGGCCGACCGCATGCGCGCGCTGGATATCAGCCAGGCCAACCTCGACAACCAGCGCGCCGTCGTTCAGGAAGAGAAGCGTCAGAGCTACGACAACCAGCCTTACGGCGGCATGGCGGAGGCGATGAGCGGCCTTGCCTACAGCAGTTTTGGCTACCGGCATACGACGATTGGCTCGATGGCCGACCTGAACGCGGCCACGCTCGAGGATGTTCGAAGCTTCTTCAAGACCTACTATGCGCCGAACAACGCCTGTATCGCCGTTGTGGGAGATTTCAACGAGAGCGAGGCGAAGAAGAAAGTCGAGAAGTACTTCGGCAGCATTCCGCGCCAGACCGCTCCGCCTCCCAGCGATCTGACGGAGACTCCGCTCAACGGCGAGAAGCGCAAAGAGCTGACCGACCCGCTGGCCCGGTTGCCCAGATATGAGGCGGCCTACAAGACCGTGCCTGGAAACGACCCCGATTTCGAGGCGCTCTCCGTGCTCGGAACCATCCTGGGCTCGGGGCGCACTTCGCGACTGTACGATGCCATCGTCGATAAACGGATCGCACTCAATGCGCAGGCGGGAGTCTTTGCCAGTCGAGGCCCCGGCCTGTTTTCTTTCTCCGCATCGCTCCCGCCTTCCGGATCGGTAAAGAGCCTGGAAGCCGCCATTGAGGCTGAGGTCGCGCGCGTACAGAAGGACGGCGTTACCGAGGCCGAAGTTGCGCGCGCCAAGACACAGGCGCGAGCGAGGACCATCGTCGGGTTCGGCGGCGGGCGCGGTGGCGGTGGGGGCGGCTTGCAGTCGGTGCTTGGCCGCGCCAATTCGCTTGCGCAGAACGCCGTGTTTTGGAACGATCCCGGCCGGGCGAACACTCAGCTTCAGCGAATCCAGACGGTGACTGCAGCCGATGTGAAGCGCGTGGCCAACAAGTACCTGGTAAAAGAAAATCGCGCCGTAGTCGTAGTCTATCCTGAATTGAACCCGAATGACGTCAATGACGGAGCGTCGACCAACGTTGTGCAGGAGGTGTTTTGATGGAGGGGGCGAAGGACGGGCAGTCGGCAGTCGGCAATATGCAGTCGGCACAAGCGATCGGGCAATCGGCACGCCCGGAGGGCACCCGCAATGGGCAGTCGGTAATTGCAATCGTACGGTCGGTACGCCAAGCGTGCATCGGCAATCGGCAGTCGGGATTTGGCGGGCGCTTGGAGGTAAGGCGCGTGCTTGGAGCTGCCGTTGTGGGCGCACTGCTTGGAACGGGGCCGTTGGGGGCTTTGGCGCAGGACGGCGGGGCGGCGGGCGCTTCCGCGACGGTTATGAAGGGGAAGGCTCCGGTCACTAAGAAGCTGCTCGTTGTAAAGCTGCCTAAGCCCAAATCGTTTACGCTTTCGAATGGGCTGACCGTGTACGTCCTGGAGGATCACCGGTTTCCTGCGGTGCGGATGCGCCTCCAGATGCACGCAGGGAGCCTTTTCGAGCCAAAGCCGGGCGTTGCGGAGATGACGGCCTCCATGCTTACGGAAGGCACTAAGACGCGCTCGTCGCTGCAGCTAGCGCAGGAGACTGCCGACCTTGGTGCATCGCTTGGCGCAAGTTCCGGCGCGGACACCGCATCGCTCAGCGTCGCGGGCCTCTCCGAGACCACTGATACGCTGATAGGACTGATGGCAGACGTGCTGCTCAATCCGAACTTCTCCGCCGAGCGCCTTGACCGCATGAAGTTTCAGCAGGTCTCCGGTATCGCCCAGCGCCGCTCCAGCCCGGCGGCAATGACGGCGGACCTCGCTTCCAAGGTCTACTATGGCGGCACGCCTTACGGCAAGCCTTCGGCGAAGGAGACGGAGATCAACGCGATTGCCGGCGACGATCTTGCATCGTTCCACGATGCTTTCTACCGACCAAACGGCGCGATCCTCGGCGTCTCCGGCGACGTGGACACGAAGATGCTGAAGGTAAAACTGGAGACTGCCCTGGCAGCATGGAAAGCTGCCTCGCAGACACCCGATCTTCCCAAGGCGGACTTTAAGTCCCACGAGGCAACCAAGATATTCCTTGTGGATCGGCCCGGGTCCGCGCAGACCGTGCTTCAGTTTGGTAACCTCGCCATCAAGCAGTCGGACCCGGACTACATCCCGCTAGTAATTGCCAATCGCATACTCGGCGGAGGCTCGTCGGGCCGGCTGTTCCAGAATATACGCGAGCAAAAGGGATATACTTACGGCGCGTACTCCTCCCTCTCCGGCGGCCGATGGCCCGGAATATGGGGAGCCGGCGCGAGCGTTCGCACTCCGGTGACCGAGCCGGCGGTGCGCGAATTCTTCCATGAGTTCGACCGCCTCCAGGATACGCCCGTGTCCGAGACCGACCTGGAGCGCGCGAAGCGGTCCATCGTCGGAGGTTTCGCCATGACACTCGAAAGCCCCGATTCGATCCTCAACCGCACGCTGGAACTGGTCCAGAATGGCTTGCCGCTCGACTATTGGGATACCTACCCGGCGAAGATACAGGCTGTCACGGCGGTGGATGTCCGGCGCGTGGCACAGAAGTATCTGGGAAAGAACCGCATACAGTTGATAGCGGTTGGGGAGCGGAGCCAGATCGAGGCAGGACTCAAGAAGTTCGGACCGGTCGAAATCGTCGATGCCTCCGAGCTTGGCGGGGGCGGCGGTCGCGGTGGCAGACGCAGATGACGGAGCAACTATGAATCCGATTACTCGCAGGGGCTTAATCGCGGGAGGACTTGGCCTGGCAGGGGCCGCGCTCACTGCCGGTCACGCTCGGGCGCAGGACCGGCCCGACTTCACGTTCGTTCACATAACGGATACGCATATCCAGCCCGAGCTTGGAGCAACGGAGGGAGTGCATAAAGCGTTTGGCGCGATACGCGCACTCGAACGCAAGCCTGCATTCGGACTCGTAGGCGGCGACCTTGTGATGGACGCTGCCCTCGTGCCGCGGTCGAGGGCGGACAAGGTATACGACTTATGGCGGCAGGAGGCGGAAACGCTAGGCCTACCGCTCCACTACTCGATCGGCAACCATGACCTCTATGGCCTGAAGATCGACGGTAAGCCCGCGACCGACGATCCCGACTACGGCAAGGCGCTCTGGAAGAAGCGCATCGGCGTCGAGCGGACGTTCGCCACCTTCGATCACCAGGGATGGCGATTCGTGACGCTCGACTCCGTGGGAATTACGCCGGACATATCGTGGGAAGGCTTTCTGAACGACGAACAGATCAAGTGGCTAGACGACCTGCTTAGAAGCACGCTGCGTACCATGCCGATGGTGTTTCTTACGCACTTTCCCATATTCACGGCGGTAACGCAGTACTCCGAGAGCACCACGGCAAAGCCAACCTCGGGAACGCTGGTGAAGAACGGCAAGGCGTTCCGGGAGATGACACAGAACCACAACGTCAAGGCGGTATTCCAGGGGCATACGCATATTGTCGAAGAGATCAACTATGCGGGCGTTCGGTATATCACCGGCGGGGCCGTCTGCGGCAACTGGTGGAAAGGTCCGCGCTTCGGCGTGCATCCTGAGGGCTTCGTAGTCGCTTCTGTGAAGGGCGACGATCTCACCTGGCGCTATGTCCCTTACGGCTGGAAGGCGCAATCCTGATGGGGCTGGGCCGCACACCGAGGGCAGTGGCTGCATTCGCCGCGATCATCGCTTTCGCATTCGGCGCTTTCTTGGTGCGCAGCCGCGACGCTCCGGCTCAATCGGCGGCGGACGCAGTGAAGCAGTTCGCGCGCGGGAGAGGCGATTCGTTGGTCCTGGATCTGACCCGCCTCTCCCGCGCTCAGCGACTGACCGTATTAACATTGCCGCTGACAGGCCGCATCAACGTAAGCGACGTGGCGACGGATGAAACCTGTGCGGCGGGGGCGGTCATGATCAAGCGGCCAGTTGTCTCAATGCTCGATCGGCTCGTTGGCTCAGTGACTGCGGCAAACCCAGGGGCGACGCTCGCACTTTCGAATGGGTGGAGGCCCGCGGCGGTGGATCGGGAGGTCGGTGGGTCCGGTTCCGGGCCGCACGTTCGGGGCGAATGCCAGGATGTCGCTTTCGAGATACCGGGGCTTACCCCGCGCGCATCGGCCGCGCGCGTTGCCGCCACGGCGTACAACATTGGGATCAAGGGGATTGCCATCCTGAACGATTCGGACCGGTATCTCGTACACCTCGATCCCGTACGCACGGACCCATGGTATGTGGAGCAGATATGGCAGCAGGTCGCGACGCGTGATGGTGGGAAGTGGGCGACTTATTATCAGGGCGTGGATGCAACGCAGTGGGGCAAACCATCCGGCGCCCTGGTCTCAGCAGACGATATCACCGGTGAGTGGATGGCCACGAGCATTATATCAGGTAAGAAGGTTGTAAACGGCGCTATGAAGTCGGGGCCGCTGCGTATCACAGTTTATCAGAAGCCGGACGGACACTATGGCATGCGCATCCCTGACGACTCACTTCCCGAGGTAACTGCCCTTTGGGACGCTACTCGCCAGGGTCCCGGCTCTTACGTGGTGCGCTATCGATGGCCGCTGAAGCCGCCTGACAAAGGGGTCGAGGAGTTCGAAGGGACGGTCGCGGTGAAGAACGGCGTTGCCCTTCGAAACACGACTCAGACAAACGCCGGCTATCCCGGCGAGTCTACACATGTGAATGCTCGGTGGGTCCGTGTCGCTTCCGGCCGGCGAACCCTAGACCCGGAACTGAGTTGGAAAGACAACCGGCTCTATTCACATGGGAGGCCGATCTCCAAGGCGGATGATACG
>JAYTEU010000695.1:0-7253 GCA_043734985.1 Chthonomonadaceae bacterium | reverse complement strand
CGATCTGATAATCCGGAACGACCGGCGTGACCTTGAGCCGATAGTAACAGTCCGGTCCCGTGATCTCTTCGACGTTGCTCGCCTCGACTTGATAGTCCGCGTCGGTAGGCGCTGAAAACTCGAGCCTGGCGTCCTTGCCCAGTCCAGGTGCATCGTCATTGACCGCAAGCTCCTTGCCCGCCGAATCGAGAACGCGTATCGAACCGTCGATACGCGATCCTATGCGTCGGCCCAGAAGGTCGAACAGGGTCTTGGAGCCTTTCGATGCGTGGAAGGAGAATCGTACCCTAGGATTGCGACTGAAGCGGCCATCGACTGCGACCGGCACCGTGGAAAGTGGTCGAATGCCATCGCCATCGCCCGCATCCTGAACCTGCGCCGTGTCAATTAGGAGCGGCAGGACGATCGATCCGGATGAGCCTGCGAGTATATCTGCCCAGTAGACGCCGCTCGCATCGCCCGGTATGGTCACGGATGCGCGCTCGGACGCCAGATTTACTCCCTGAAGCGCGATCTCAACGGTATGGCCCGGCCGCTCTCCCCGCGGAGTGTAACCTGTGACAAGGGGAGCTTTGGCGGCAAGCAGCCTGTAGGTGTAGTTAGGGCCGCCGTTGTACTCTGAGTCACGTACGTTGAGGAAATAGCGCCCCGATTTTGCAAACCGATAGGAGAAGCGAGGATCGCTCTCCCATGCGCCCTGTGCCAGTTGGAGGTTTACGCCCGCGTCGTCCCTCAACTCCAGAACAGGGTCCATCCGCGAACGGATTGCATCCGCCAGGCATTGAAAAGTCCAGATTTCACCCGCGTTTACGTTCAGTACGAATCGGTCCCGGCCGGACTTCGACGCAATCCGCGAGTTGATGACAACAGGGACGCCGCCGTCGATCGCAACTGGGGACGCGCTCTCCGACATCGGCTTTTCGATCACCTTGTTCGGATGCACATCCACCCAGAACCGCGCGCCGTTGGAAACACCTTTGGCCGTGGCGATCCGAACCTCGTGCGGCCCAAGCGGCGCGCCAGGCTCGACCTGAACGTCTACCGTGATCAGATCACCCGACGCCGAAATCTGCGTTCCGGTAAGTTTGACACCGCGTCCACTGAGGAAGAGCTTCGCACCTGCAAAGTGCTTCCCGTCGATCTGCACGCGCGTGATCGCCCCGCGAGGCCCACCGGAGGGCAGCAAACCCCCAAGCTCAGGAGCCTGTGCCATCGTCGTGCTGCACGAAACCGCGAGTGCGAGGCAGACGGTGAGCGAGGTGATTTTATTTTTCTGCGTCATCTGCGCCATCTGCGGATAGAGCCTCAAGAGTACAGCCCCGGAATGCCCGGCGAATCGCGCAGGATTCGAGCCTCGCGAAGCTGGCCGGAGACGTCCATATTCATGATCTTCGCAACCGACATGTACGTGTCTTCCGGAGTTACCGGCAGCTCGGCGGGATACTTCGCCTGTGCATCGCTGGAGCCGATTACACGTCCGCCGGGAATGCCCGCGCCCGTGATAAGGTAGGAGTAGACGAACGGCCAGTGATCCCGGCCCGCTGATCCGTTAACGGGCGTGCGGCCAAATTCGCCGGTAACCAGAACAAGGGTCTTCTTGTTCATTCCGCGCTGGTGGATATCCTCGATGAGCGCCGAGACGGACCGGTCCATTTCGGGCAGTTGGCGCTTGCATCGGTTGAAGTTATCGCCGTGGTTGTCGAAGCCCATCTTATCCACGTCGTCATTGATGGGGTGCGCCCGCCAGTTCACCTGTACGAGTCTAACGCCGGCCTCGACGAGCCTGCGAGCCATCAGCAGACCCTGCCCGAACTGCGTCATTCCGTACCGCTCGCGCATCAGAGTCGATTCTTTGGTGAGGTCGAAAGCCTTCTTCGCCTGGGGCGAAGTTACAAGCGTGAAGGCCTTCTCGTATGCGACATCGTGGATATGGGTATCGCTGCTTTCGATATTGTGCTGATAAGAGTCGACCGTCTTGTAAAGCTCTTTGCGCAGGTTCAAACGATCGCCGGTCAGGCCGTTCGGAGGCGTGAGCGCCGCCAGCTTGTCGACAGGCTGCGTTGCATCCAGCACTCGGAACGGCGACGAGGCATTTCCCAGAAATCCGCCGTCTTGGCCCAGGGGGCCGTTTCCTGCCGTGTCGTACATGCGCGGCCCGATGTGGATCGCGGAGGGGAGCGCATTGCGCTGCGGCATGAATTTGTTGACGACCGAACCGATGTTCGGCGCTTCGCGACCGGGAGCGAGCTTGTTACCCGTGAGGGTAAAGTGCGCCGCCTGCGCATGCACGGACTGATCGTGCGTGGCCGATCGCACGATGGTGTATTTGTCGACCATCTTCGCCAGCATCGGAAGCTGCTCGCATATCTGGATGCCGGCCACATTGGTGGATATCGGCTTGAAGATGCCGCGTATCTCCGGTGGAGCGTCCGGCTTCATATCGAACGTGTCCTGGTGCGGCGGGCCACCCCAGAGGAAGACCAGAATCACGGACATCTCGTTGTCAACAGTCTTGTCCGCCCTGGCGCTCTGAGCGGCGAAGAGGCTCGTTAGCGAAAGTCCCAGGAATCCGGCAGAGCCGATCTGAAGGAACTCGCGACGCGAAGGCCCATCGCAGTTTTGTACGTTCTCATGTCCGAACTCGATCATCGGTGGCGATTCCTCTCGGCAGTCGTCGGCATTCAAAGGCAATTAAACCGAAATCAATGGTTAAACAGAAACTCTTTGCTGTTCAGTAGCACCCAGAACATATCCTCGAAGGCATGCCTGCGCGCGGTCGCCGCCATTAGCTTCTGGTCGGCGGCTGCGGGCGCTGAAGCTGCCATCGTGGGAGGCACACTTACTGTGGGAGTCGGCGGTGCGGCCACGGCGGGAGCGGTCCCGGGGATTGGTGTGCCGCCCGTCGGCGCTTTCGCTGAAGGCATCGGCGCTGACGGCGGCGGGATCGCTACCGACGCCTTGCGGATGCTCGCCAGGCTGGAAACGCGCTCTGCAGGACGTGGCGCGCGGCCCAGTGCGGTCCAATAGAGTTCATCGAGCAGCTCCGGATCGCTCTTGCCCGCCTTGATCGATCGGTCCACCAGACCACCGTCGGCGGAGACCTTGCGATTAATCAGCTCACCGTTAATGAACATGAGCGCCTGCGCCATGTTCGGCTCCTGGCTGCGCTCGCACTCGCATGTGATGACGCGCGGAGGCCGCCCAAGGATATCCATGAAATCGGATTTGACCTTTGTATCGGGAAGCTGGATCGCTCGGATGCCCGGCGGCATTCCGGGGAACTCCTCGGGGTTGCCGGTTACCTGGCTCAGCGCGTCCAGTAGCTCTTCCGCCGTCATGCGCCGCACCAGAAAGTGGCTGTAGTACCGGTCGTCCCGCGCATTTAGCGGCGTGGAGGCCGACGATAGCTGGTAGACCTGCGACGTGACGATCTGTCGGATCAGGTGCCGGAAATCAAACTTGTGCTTTACGAAATCGTCCGCCAGCGCGTCGAACAGGGCAGGATTGGAGGCGGGGTTGGTCTCTCGAAGATCGTCCACAGGCTCTACAAGGCCCTTGCCCATAAAGTGCGCCCACACCCGGTTCACTATCGAGTGGCTGAAGTACCAGTTGTCCGGCCGTGTCAGCCAGTCGGCGAAGAAGGCGCGGCGCTCGCGCGTGGAGTCAAGCGCCAGCATCGGCCCACCAAGAGGCTTTGCGGGAACGGGCTTGCCCAGACGCGGCTGTATAAGATCGCCGGTCGAAGTGTTGTAGACCGTCATCTCATCGTTGACATAGATACTAAGATCGGCCTTGTACTTCGTGCGTGCGAAAATGTTCGCCATGCCGTAGTACTCGTTCTGGGTCCACTTCTCAAGCGGGTGGTTGTGGCACTTAGCGCACTGAACGCGAATTCCAAGGAAGCCCTGGCTGATGTTTTCGGCCAGCTCTTCCGGCTTCAGCGCGGTCCGGAAGTAGTTGGAAGGGCCATCGAGGAAGGTGTTTCCTCGGGACGTCAGCACCTCGCGCGAAATCTGATCCCAGCCCTTGTTATCGCGAACGGCGTCGTGGATGTAGCTGTAGTACGCCCACATCCCTTTGTCTTTGAGCGTGCCCCGGTTCACCCGAAGCAGGTCGCTCCACTTGTAGGTCCAGAAATCGATGAACTCCGGGCGCTTTATCAGCGCGTCGACGATCCTTTCGCGCTTCTTCGAGTCCTTGTCGGCGGCGAATGCGCGCGCCTCGACGGGGGACGGGAGCGCGCCGGTAAGGTCGAGCGAGACGCGGCGAATAAACTCCAAATCTCCGGCGGCTTTGCTTGGGAAGAGCTTCAGGGCCGCGAGCCGCGCATAGACTGCCTTATCGATATAGTTGGCGCTCGGCAGGACGGAGTAGGCTTTCGAATCGATCTTGTTGGGGAAGGGGACGAGGATCGTCGCGACCGACACGCGGTCCTGGTAGCCGATCATAATGGAGGTCTGCCCACAGCCGACCACGGAGACTTTGCCGTTCGGTGCGGCGGTGGCCACATTCTCATCGTTCGTTACGAACCGGGTCCAGTGGGTGACATCGCGCTTGGAGCCGTCGGAGAACTGGGCCTGCACGCGAAGCTGTGTGTTTGCGCGCGGAGCCAGGGATTGTATGGCGGGCTCGACCTTTAGCGCCACGACATGCGGGTCGCGAAAATCCGGAGCGGGCGCGCCCTCGCGAAGCCACTGCGCAAGAAGGTCGTATTCGATCGAGCCGCGCTGAATCGCCAGTCCGCCGCGGTGCGGGAGCTCCAGCAGTGGCTTGCGCAGCACGAGGCTCTGATCGGGAGCCGAGGTGTTGATGCGCCGCCCTCTGCCCAGGCGCGCAATCGCGTCGTAATCGATCTCGGGGGCGTAGCCGCGAAGCGAAAGCTTGAATCCGCCTTTGCCCTGCGCCGCGCCATGGCAGGCGCCCGCATTGCAGCCTGCCCGGGTGAGAATGGGCACCACCTCGTTAATAAAGCTGACCGGCTTCCGGACGGATGGCTTGAGCGCATCTACTTTGTGCGGCGCGGCATAAACCAGCGACGCGACGCCAAGCAGCAAGGGTGTCCAGAGCAGGCGGCCCCACGGGGCTATCGGCATAATAGGCGGTCTCCAGGATCGAAGTGTTCGTCTCTATTTTGACACATGAATGGGGGTCGTGTTACTTTATTTTGGCACTATTGATGCTTGTTGGCGACGTTTTCCACGATGCCGATAAATGAGAAGCGAAAGTCTGTTTCCACGACAGGACTAACGCGCGGGGACGGGGAATCACACTGTGGCCGTATCGGTATTTGCAAGCGGTAACACGCCGTATCACGGAAAGGGGCAGCATGGTCGCCGATTCTTTAGATTCAGGTTTTGTCCGAGGTAATTTCCCCGCTCTCTCGAAGGAGTTCAAGGGGCGTCCTGCTATCTTTTTCGATGGGCCGGGCGGCACGCAGGTATGCCGTCAGAGTATTCGCGCCGTCGCCGACTACTTCGAGAACCGGTGCGCGAACGGAGGAGGAACCTTCGAAACCAGCCGCCGCACGGACGAGACCGTCCTGTCGGCGCGGCAGGCGATGGCCGACCTGCTGAATGCACCTGCGGCGGAGAACATCGTCTTCGGCGCGAACATGACCACGCTGACCTTTCATCTGGCCCATTCCATTGCCGAGACCATCCGGCCCGGCGATGAGATCGTGGTCACCACGCTGGATCATGATGCGAACGTAACACCCTGGACGGACCTGGCGCGGCACGGAGCCGTGATCCGCACGGTGGACATCGATCCTTCCGATTGCACACTCGACCCGGACGGTTTCGACGCCGTCCTGTCCGAACGCACGCGCCTTGTAGCCATCACCCACGCCTCCAACGCAGTGGGAACGATTCCCGATGTCGCTGAAATCACCCGCCGCGCCCATCGCGTCGGCGCCCTGGTGTTCATAGATGCGGTACAGTACGTTCCTCACGGGCCGGTCGACGTTCAGGGGCTGGATTGCGACTTCCTGGCATGCTCTGCCTACAAGTTCTTCGGGCCGCATGTGGGCGTTCTCTATGGAAAGCTCGAGCATCTGGAACGGCTGAATCCCTATAAGGTGCGCCCATCCTCGAACCTGGTTCCTTGGCGCTGGGAAACCGGCACTCCGAACTACGAAGGTATAGCCGGTGTGCATGGCGCGGTGGACTACTTCGCGGAAATCGGCGAGCGCTTCGGCGAGGCTTATCGTTCCCCGGCGCTTTTTGCTGGATACTCAGGTCGCCGACTGACGCTGAAAGCGGCGATGGGAGCAATCCGCGAGTACGAATCGACCCTTGCGGAACGCCTGCTCGATGGCCTCGGAACCGTTCCAGGCATCCACATATATGGATTGACGGACCGTGCCCGCCTTCACGAGCGAGGCGCAACCGTCGCATTCACTCTCGAAGGCCGCAAGCCCCGCGATATCGCCGCCGCCCTCGCCGGCAAGAACATCTATTGCTGGAGCGGCAACTACTACGCGCTAAGGCTGATGGAGCGGCTGGGCCTCGAACCGGATGGCGCGGTGCGCATTGGCTTGGTCCACTACAATACCGTCGATGAGATCGACGCGCTGATCGCTTCGCTGAAGGAAATTATGGCTTTATAAGTACCGGCCCTCAGTTCGTTTGTACACCAACCTCATCGGGTAGGAATGATGCCCCACTCCAGAGGGTACCCCGCATTGGGCCGCGGCCCCCTGGCGAAGCCGTTCAGTGGCTGTGAAAGTAATCGGAAAATCGGAAAATCGGCGAATATACCGGGTCGTATTGCCACAATTTTCCCGAAGGTATCTCTGCAGGCATTCTAGCGCGACGCATTTTTTTTGCGCGGTCGAAATTAGCGAATACTTTCACATCTCCTTCACGGCGTCGGACAAGCGGGAAAACTTCGGCCCGTTCTAATTGTTGCGAGGGGGTTGCCGGACATAGTCGCCAGAGTCACCGAAAGAGATCGGCCGGTTGAATTCATTCATCCGGCCGGTCTCGATTACGACTCATTTCGGGGAGCCGTGCGCTCTCGCAAATACACGCCTAGCGGCGGACGTAAGTGTAGTAGCGGTGACCGTGGCGGGTTACCGTCTTACGGACATACCGATGTCCGTTGCGCGTAAAGGAGCTTCGCTGGTAGTACGCGGCGCGCTGATGGTCCATGTGGCTCTGGCTCTTGCGGTCGTGCTCGTAGCGGCTGAGCGAATACAGGCCACCGGCCGCGCCGACGGCGGTGAGCGTGTTGTTATGGCTCAGAAGCCCGTA
>JAYTEU010000694.1:0-5629 GCA_043734985.1 Chthonomonadaceae bacterium | reverse complement strand
CGCGCATCCGGACCTAATTTCTATCGTAATCCCGATTCTGCGTCAGCATGGTCTCGACGGCCTGACGGTTTCGTTTAAGCGTACGCCCGCGAAGTGAAGCGCCAGGCAGGCGTGAATACAGATTGCGGCGAGCGCGACTACCCTCCCAGCAGCTCACGAGTTACTGCTGCCGGGCGCACTCTCTAGGAGCCACACATTATGGGACGTCGTAGACCATGACGTACTCCGTGCAACCCACCGGCGGCGATTAGCTTGCCGCCCGCGGACCAGGTGACGCACAGTAGGCAGTTCGTCGTATCCGGAAGCTGCCTCACCCGCTTGGCACGCGGCGGGACGGCGTTTGCGGCGTTCGCAGCGCGCACTTGCGGGAACGGGACGAACATGGCCATCCGCAGCAGATAGCGGCGCGTTAGTATACTCATGGTTGCCCTCCTCGAACGCCGAAGTTCCGCGTCCGACGTTCCGCGGTCTGCCCTTTCACTACGCCCGGCTGTGACGCGGCATCGATTGTGACATCAGTCGGCGCATGGCCGGCGCTTGCACTTGTCAGGGTGCCCTTAGAGTGTGTACAACAACGCCCCCTAACCCTCCACCCGCACGCGGGTACCCGGTCTGGGGGAACTAGCCGTTGCGAAATGCTACGACTCCCCCAAGATTGCGGGTACCCGCGTGCGGGTGTGGGGGGCGCTCTTTACTCACACTCTTGCCCGTCGCGCTCGATACCGATCTAATATTCCGCTCAATTGAATGGTTGCGGCCGGGCAGTCGTGTCAAGGCTCTGATTCGTCGGGCTTGCCTGGTTTCCTTCTTTCCGTCCGAGCAAACAGGGCGATTCAGTTCTCCCCGAAGTTGGGGCGCGCGGGATTGAAATTCCGGTCTAGGAAGTTGGGGCGCGCGGGATTTCAATCCCGCGAAGCCTGAATGACCCTGCCGAGCAGGAATTACCTCGTGGCAGGCGAAGGAAACCGCCGGGCCGATCCCGAGGCGGAGGTTATCGTTTACGAGGGAAATGGGACCGGCGGCATTGAGTTTGAGGAGCTCGACCTTCGCGCGGATCGTGATGCTCGGACCGGGCATTACGATCGCCTTTCAGCCCCGACACCAACTGTACGGCCCGGCAATCAAAAGATACTCAGGTCGTCGAGATCCAGGGCAGGCGCTGTCTCGCCGGGCTTCATTTCGCGTCGATATCGGTCTCGCTTGCCGTGCAGGTAGATGCCTTCCGAGGTCGGCTCTCCCAATTGGCGGGCCACCTCGGCCAGGGCAATGGAGCTCATTTGGCGAAAATGATAGCGGTCGGAGGGAGCCTGCGGCAGGGCGGCGTACGTGATTTCACTGCAATGTCCATCGGGCGGCAGCCAGGGCGCGTGTCCGGCTTTCTCATCCTGAAGAACGATGAGTACATCGTTCCCTGTCAGCGGCAGTTGATGAGGCGCCTTGCCGCCGGACTGCGTGGTGAACACGATGGTCTTGTGATATTCGCGCAGGCTCTCTGCCCGATATGGCAGCACCTTGATCGGGTTGCGCCCCCGCCGCGCGGTGCCCCTTCCTTCAGACTTTATTCGTCGGCAGCAATCGTACCAGGCGTCTCCCCGGTCGTCCAGGAAGACCTTCTCCCAACCAAAGGCACACACCGAGCGGAGCGCGCTTCCTAACTCCATGTGGTCGCACCCGCCGACGAGGAGCACATCAGGGCGGCTCCGCTGGATGCTTGCCAGGCTGCGCTGCTTATAGGGCAGTTGCTGCTCGATCGCAAAGTAGTAGAGCATCACCGACGCGGCAGCAGCGACATTAAGACAATTGATGTTCCGAGAGGGCAGGGGGATCTGGACCGTGAAGTGCGCTCGCTTTCGTGTGCCTCGCCGCAATCCCTTTGCTTCGTTGCCTACGATCAGCGCCTGCACGCCGGCGCCTGCTGGGCGGTAGGAATAGATGCTCTGCGCGCCGGGAGCATTTTCCGCCGCAATAAGGCAGTCGAAGCGGTCCAGAACCGGCGACCCTTCGGCCTCCAGCGAGTCCGGGGCGGCTCCATCGTAGTCGAGATAGCTCCCGCCGAAAGTCTGCGCGATGTCGGCCAGAGCGGTCTCGTTCCAGGCGCCGGCGATCTCCTCACCGATCAAGGTCACTGGGAGGCGGTTGTTGATCCTCAAATCTCCGTGCCGCGCTGGGAGAGCCTTCGGTTGCGCCGGGTTTGCAGGTCCGCCCGCCGCTCGTGATCGCCGTGCCGGCAGACTTTCGCCTTGGTTCCCCTGGTCCGCTGCAATAGATGGTGCCCCAGCTCGTGCGCTAGAACCTCATAGAGCGTGAACTGCCGAAGTCCGTCCGGACTCCAGGCAACGGTCGTGGTTTCCAATCTAGAATCGGCCTCAATATGGGCTCCGTAGCGTTCGAATGACGCCGAATCTTCGGCAGTCAACAGAAAGGGAAGCCACCATGGTGACGCAGGCAGTGCAAAGAGAGTGATGTCTCCGGACAGACCATACTCCGCGAAGACGATGCCTTCCCTTCGGACCGCGCCCTCCTGACGGAGGCGGACGGATTTTAGCCCGTAAGTTGAGACTGGTCCGAGGGCGGCGAGCAGATCACGGATATCCTGGAGTGTTATCGGGTAGTGCGTGCCGGGCAGCGGTTTCTGCTTCGTGATCGCAAGCCGTAGGGGAACAGCGCCCTCGGAAGACGCCTGTTCTCCCACCGACGCCGACTTTTGTATCGAAATCGGGAGTCGTTGCCGTACGTGGACCGCATTCCCCCGTCTCCTGCCGGACAGTCGGTCTCCATCCTCGCGGCGCTTGCCATGGGGGCGGACCAACCGTCGAAGCGCACGCTCTTTAAGTTTCTGTGTATTCAGAGATCGAGACATCCATTCTCCCGGGGCCATTTAGCCTGCGCGACTTCGCCGCGTCTCTCACTTTATCGTCAGGACCGGCCGCTTTGCTCAACCCGGCATTTCACCGAAAGAACCCGAAAGAAGAGATGCAATGACCTCGCTCGGAAACGGAACACCCGGCTTAGGCTAGTCCAGCAGGAATCGAGCCGCGATGCGCGAATGATAGTTCGAATCGAGCGTCCGGTCGAAAGTGGCCATCGTGGAGCTATTTCCTTACGTTGCTCCCGGCCATGCAGGAGCCGGTAAGATCGAATTCCAAATACAGACGGAGAACAACGACGATGGCGACAGCACAAAGCCGTACTGCAATTCGGACCCTTCTCCTATTGGCGGTGGCTCTAGCCGCAGTCACGCCCGCGACTCTCGCCGAGGACAAATCGATGTCAATAGGATTATTTGAAGATCACCAGGATATTGGAACCGTGCTGCATCCGGGCTCTGTTACGTTCGATCGAGCCGCGCAAAGTTATACCGTAGGGGGCAGCGGCGAGAACATGTGGGCCAAGCAGGACGCCTTTCACTTTGCCTGGAAAAAGTCCTCCGGCGATCTGTCGTTCACAGCGGACATTTCTTTTGTCGGCGCGGGAGTGGAGCCGCATCGAAAGGCGTGCCTGATGATTCGGCAGAGCCTCGACGCGGACGCTGCTTATGTGGATGCCGCCCTGCACGGAGATGGTCTTACGTCGCTGCAGTTTCGCGAAACCCGGGGCGCGGCAACGCACGAGGTACAGGCAAACATCACCGCGCCGCACCGTCTGCGAATCGAAAAGCGGGGCAAGTATGTGCGGCTGTACTTCGCGAAGGAGGGCGGGGAGCCGCAGTACTCTGGCGCGGCGGCAAGCATTACTTTTACCGAGCCCTACTATGTCGGTATTGGCGTCTGCGCGCACAACAAGGATGTGACGGAGAAGGCGGTCTACACTCATGTAGAGCTCAAAGACGGCCTGCCTGCCGCGACCGGACAACCGGTACTGTACAGCGCCCTGGAGACACAGACGATCGCATCGACCGACCGGCGAGTAACCCACGTCACGCCGACGCGCATCGAAGCGCCCAATTGGCTGCTCGACGGCAAGACGCTGATCTTCAACAGCGGCGGCCGAATAATGCGCGTGCGTGTTGCGGGAGGAACGCCGGAGACGATCGACACCGGCTTTGCGACGCGGTGCAACAACGATCACGGCCTCTCGCCGGATGGAACGATGCTGGCGATCAGCGATAACTCGAAGGGGCAGTCGCTTATCTACACTTTGCCGATCGGCGGGGGAACGCCCAAACTGATCACGCCGACCGGGCCGTCGTACTGGCACGGCTGGTCGCCGGACGGCAGGACGCTGGCCTACTGCGCCCAGCGCGGCGGCGAGTTCGACATCTACACGATCCCTGCAGTGGGAGGACCGGAGACACGCCTGACGACCGCCAAGGGGCTGGACGACGGCCCGGAGTACTCCCCGGACGGCAAGTACATCTACTTCAACTCCGAGCGCACCGGCAGGATGCAGATTTGGCGCATGAAGGCCGACGGCAGCGATCAGCAGCAGGTCACCACGGACGAGTACAACAACTGGTTTCCCCATCCCTCGCCCGACGGCCGGAGCCTGGTGTTTCTCTCCTACGAGAAAGACGTCACCGGGCATCCTGAAAACAAGGACGTCACGCTGCGCCTCCTGTCGCTGGAGACGAAGAAGATAGATGTGCTGGCCCGGCTCTTCGGAGGGCAGGGAACGATCAACGTGCCTTGCTGGTCGCCCGACGGCCGCAAGATCGCCTTCGTGACTTACCAGATGATTCCGTAAGAAGCCCGAGATTATCTGGTTCGAGCGAGTTTGTCACAAGATTGAGAGGTTATATCGTACCATGCGCGACGAATTCGTCTTTTTCTGGAGCGGCCCATTTTCGCAGTGGGCAAAATTCAAATTTGAAATCGAGGGCACGACCTACGTGACGTGCGAGCAGTACATGATGGCGGAGAAGGCCCGACTGTTCGGCGATAAGGAAGCGGAACGTAAGATCATGGCGACCGACAATCCGCGCCAACAGAAGGCTCTTGGCCGCAAGGTGGTTAACTTCGATCCGGCGCGCTGGGAAGCTGCTTGCGAAGAGATCGTGTACCGGGCAAACCTGGCAAAGTTCTCTCAGCATGAAGAGCTAATGGCGATGCTGCCGGCAACCGGAGATAAGACTATCGCGGAGGCGAGTCCGCAGGATGCCATCTGGGGCATTGGCATGGCCGAAGAGCATCCCAACGTCACGGATCAGAGCCTGTGGGGTCGCAACCTCCTCGGCAAAGCGATCGTGCGCGTACGCGACGAATTATGCCACCAGTTGGGCAATCGCGCATTATGTCCGAAGGACTTGGGGCCGTAGGCCGTACAGCGAAGGAATTCACCCTGATTATGCATGAAGCCGATTTTGATCTCGACCTTCGAGGCATCGTGCAAGCAATTTGATCTGTACGTGAATAATCCGGGTTCATTCCGTCGCGACAGACTGCTATCTACAGATAATACATCAACATCGGCCAACTTAAGCGTTCGCCTGCACGGTGTAGTCCTGGGGCTCCCCAACTGTCGCGCGGAGAAGCACATCCGAACCTGCGGCGGAATTTCCGTCGGCCGCCCGCAGCAGTTTCGCGCCCTTTCCTTCCGCCGCCGAAGCGCGCAGCAGGGAGTCACCCTGTTCGAGGATACGCCGCCGAAGAAGGGGCAGGCACTCCCGCGCGGCATCGCGAACCGGCGAGCC
>JAYTEU010000693.1:0-6023 GCA_043734985.1 Chthonomonadaceae bacterium | reverse complement strand
CTACTCTGTGCTCACTATCCATGGCAGAGCGGGTATATTTATTACCTTCTACCAATTTGCAGGCGGCAGGCAACGGACACACCTCCGTTGCCTGTTGTTACTACTGTCGTACGTGCCCGCACCGGATTAGGCGTCAGCGTGGCCGCCGTGGACCGGGGCCACGGGCGTGTTTTTGCACGGCCGCAAGGACACGCCTTCCAGCTCGATACCGAAAAGGATGCCACGGCTTATGACAAATGCCAGCCTCATATCCGCCCTCGAATGGACGCCTTCGGATGAGCGTGACACCCCCGCTCGCGACTCCGAGATCGACCCCATGCAGCGCGCCGCCGCGACTCTTGACAAGATCCTGGCCCGACTGAAAGAGTATCGCCCGCAAGCTGATGCCGAACTCGTCCGCCGCGCCTATGAGTTCGCCGAAGAGAAGCATCGGCCCCAAAAGCGCAAGAACGGCGAGCCCTACATTATCCATCCGCTGGAAGTGACCGAGATCCTTGCCGAGCTTGAGATGGACGAAAAAACTCTGGCTGCGGGCCTGCTTCACGATGTGGTGGAGGACTGTGAGGTTTCCGTGGAGGAGATCGAGGCGCTTTTCGGCCAGGAAGTCGGCTACCTGGTGGACGGCGTTACGAAACTGCAGATCAAGGGCGTCGACGAAGGCAAGGACACCGGCGATATCGAGGAGGACGAGGATATCAGCCCGGCCACCGCGGAGCGCGTCAAGAAGCAGGCCGAAATGGCCAAGAACGCAGCGAATATGCGAAAGCTGTTCGTCGCCATGGCCCGCGACCTTCGCGTCATCATCATCAAGCTCGCCGACCGCCTGCATAACATGCGCACGCTCTCCGCGCTCTCCCTGGCGCGCCAGTACCGAATGGCGGCTGAGACGCTTCACATCTTCGCGCCCCTCGCGCATCGGCTCGGAATCTGGCAGCTTAAGTGGCAGCTCGAAGACCTTGCGTTCAAATATGTGGACCCCGAGGCGTATGCCCAGGTAGCCACGATGGTCGCGCGGAACCGTGCCGAACGGCAGGCAGAGGTCGACGAAGCGATCAAGCTGCTGCACACGGAGCTTCAGAACCACGGCATAGACGCCTATGTCGCAGGCAGGCCGAAGCACCTGTACAGCATCCACAACAAGATGCGGCAGCAGGGCCTGGAATTCTCCGAACTGTACGACCTGACCGCGCTGCGCGTCATCGTCCATACGCACAAGGAGTGCTATCACGCTCTTGGCATATTGAGCAGTCTTTGGCCCCCGATCCCTAGTATGTTCAGCGACTACATCGCTCAGAGCAAGGGCAATATGTATCAGTCGCTCCACATCAAAGTACTGGGGCCGTTGCAGACGCCGCTCGAAGTCCAGATCCGCACCTGGGAGATGCACCGCACCGCGGAGTTCGGCATTGCGGCGCACTGGCAGTACAAAGAGGGAGGCAAGACCAGCGACCAGTTCGAGCGCAGGCTCTCGTTCCTGCGACAGCAGATGTTTGACTGGCAGGCCGAAAACCGCGATCCCAACGACTTCCTCCGCAACGTCACGGACGACCTGTTCGCGGACCAGGTCTTTGTCCGCACCCCGAAGGGCGACGTGATCGATCTTCCCGCCGGAAGCACGGGAGTCGACTTCGCCTATCGCGTCCATAGTGATGTCGGTCAGCACTGTATCGGCGCGAAGGTAAATACGCGCCTGGTTCCCTTGACCTACCAGTTTAAGAACGGCGACGTAGTGGAGATCATCACGCGGCCGAGTGCAAGCCCGAGCCGGGACTGGCTCGCATTCGTCAAGACGTCTCATGCGCGTATCCGCATCAAGAGCTATTTCAAGCGCCTGAACCATGCGGAAAACGTGGAAATGGGACGCTCGATGCTCGAAAAAGAGCTGGCGGCGCAACTGGAGCGGGATCCCAAGCCTTGGGGCGAAGACCCTCGCGCCCTGCTAAAGGATGAGTCGCTTCGCGGCATTGCCGGCTTTTTCAACGTGCCGAATGAGACTGAGCTGCTCGCGTCCGTGGGTTATGGGACGGTTCCCGTAATCCGTGTAATAAACAAGCTGAAGCCCAGCTCACCTGCCGTGGAGCCGGGAATTCAGATCGGGGGCAAGCGCGCGGACGAGAACAAGCTGCAGATATCCGGAGACCTGGACGCGAAGAACGTTCTGTTTCGGAGGTCGCGGTGCTGCCTGCCCATACCCGGTGACGATGTTGTCGGGTATGTGACACGCGGAACGGGGATGGCGCTTCATCGCATGGAGTGCTCGAACCTGCGGCAGTATCTAAAGAACGAGCCTGACCGCTGTACCCGCGTCGAATACGTCGGTAACGAAGGCCAAGTATATCAGGTGTTCCTGACGATCGAGTGCCTGGATAGGATCAACCTGCTCGCGGATGTCGGCAACATGTTCGGCGAGAATAAGACCAACATCACCGCCGTCCGCACGCAATCGCACCCGGACAAGACCGCCACCCTGGAGCTTGCGGTGGAGTTGAGAGACACGCAGCATCTGGCCGCCATAATGCAGAAAGTGCGCGCCATGGGAGACATCCTGGATATCCGCCGCGCTACCGCAATTCGCAAGGAGCCGCGCCTCAAGTAGATTGCAGCCCAAGCCTCGATTCATCTGGAGCGTGGCATCAAGCAGGACTTGCGACAATACCGTTTAGAGTATGAAGCAACCCCGACCGGCTACCTGCTGCATTTGTGTTCTAAGGACATGGGCCGGAGGCCGTACAGCGAAGGACTTCAGTCCGTCGTGCAGGAGTGAGACCGCTAATTTGAAAGGTATTGGGAATAGACTAGAGGTCGGAATACGCGCCGCCGAAGTATCGATGAAGCCACTTCGGCATGGCCGTGTCCGTGCCGTTCAGGACCACCCCTAATACGCGGTCTTTGCCTACCACGTCTATCGCGCGGGCGACAATCTCCCTCGGAGTAACGCCCGCTCGCGCCACCATCACGATCCCATCGACCAGCCTGGCCAGAATTCGCGTGTCTGTAACAGGCAGAACGGGCGCCATATCCACTACCACGAATTCGTTCAGCGCCCTTACAGCGCAGAGGATGTCGGCTAGCTGCGGAGAGCGCGCGATCCGCGCCGGGTTTCCCGACCTTCGCCCCGCCGGAATGATGGTTAAATTATCGTACTCCGTCCTGTAGATTATTCCGGACAGATTGTCGTCGCCGTCCTCGACCATGTCCACGATCCCGGAGCATGGCGAGAGGTCCAGCCGCGACTGAAGATCCCGGTTCCTCAGGTTAAGGTCGACAAGCGCGATCCGGTTCGGCGAGTTTTGCGCGATCGTATTCGCGAGGTTCATCGCGACCGTGGTCTTACCCTCGCCATAGACTGCCGAGGTAACGCCTACCACGAAGCACCGAGAAGGGCTGGAGGCGCGCTCGATCTCCGTGTGCAGGCGCTCATACTGTTCCGGAGCCGGCACGCGCGCATCCGGCAAACTGACCAGCCCCTTGCCGCCCGACAAGTACCGATTACCGTTCGCGTGAACGGGGGTCAGCGCCCACGCCTCAGCCGGGCTTCTTTGGTTAGACATACATCACGGTTCCTTTGGCTCGGACTACCCGGGCGGCAGACTTGACTGCCCGCTCTCCCCGCCGCCGCCTATCCTAGTGCGCGAAACACGCGGCGTCTCCATCTTAGGCAGGACCGCGAGTACCGGTACGCCCAGTCGCTGCTCTACTTCAAGCGGCGTGCGCAAAGTATGGTCTTGGTTTTTCGCGAACACCGAGAGTAGTATGCCGATCGCCAGGCCCAAGAGCGGTCCGGCCGCGTACAGGAGAAACGCCATTCCGCCGGCCGCGTCGCGCTGCGCTACGGGCTTGGAAAGCAGGCTGGTTTGTAACGACGCGCGCAGAATATCCTGTTTGCTCGCCAACTGTGCAGCCTCCAGACGGCTCTCCAGGCTCGCCCGTGTCGCGTGCATGGCGGCGCGCTGATCGGAAAGAGACTTTTGTTCGTTCATCCTGGTTCCGGCAGCCAGCTCTCGCTTCTTCTCGGCCGCTGCCTGGATATGTTTCAGCTCCCAGGTCGCGCGCATCCCTTTTAGATCGGCATCCGCCTGATTGATAAGAGCCGTCGTCCGATCGTACTCGGGATTGGGGATCGTCGTCTGCTGCTGAATGTTCGGCGTGGCGTTGCTTTGTTTTTCAGCGTTTTTGAACTGGATCTCCGCGGCATCCAGCGTGCTTTGGGCCTCCTGGACCATGGGATGCTTATCCTGGTACTTCGCTTTGAGAGTATCGAGCTTCTGCTGCGCTTCATTGCGTTTCTGCATTGCCGCGAGATAGACGGGAGTGTCGGTTGGCCGTCCGCGGATTTCCATGGACAGGATCTTTGGCTGCATTGCCTTAAGTTGATTGGCATAGGTGTTGCGGCGTTCCTGGAGTTGAAGAATAGAACCCTGCAAATCTGCGAGCGCGGTGACCATGGCTGCATACCTATTTACACCGCCGCCGGAGTCGCCGGGCAGATCGACCGCATGGTCCTTCCCATACCTCGCCAATTTCTGCTCCAACCGCGTTTCGGTCGCCTTATAGTCCTCCAGCAGCTTCGTTAGCATTGTCTCCTGGTTTTTGCTGTCCGCAGTCTCATAATTGACGACCTCATCGTGAAACGCCCAGTAGAAGGCGTTAACGATGTCGACTGCATGCGAATCGGGCCATCGGGATGCGATCTCAAGGACACCCTCTTTGTTCGAGACGGAAATGGACTGGGCGGCGCGGGCGCAGAATGTGTCCAGCGCGGCGCCGCGATAACTGGTGTCGAAATGATAGTCGACGGGCTGCCCGGTCTTTGGCCAGACATGCCGCCCTACTGCTCCGGCGTGAGTCTGCTCGGCAATGGCATTGCGGATAGCGGTCTTCATGAACTCGGGATCGCGCTGGAATACTCCGAGCATGTTCAGCCGCCTTCGCGCGCCATCAGGTTTCCCATCGGCGGCTGCAGGATCGGGCTTGTCGCCGAGCACTATCAAGGCCCGGGCAGTATACATCCCGCCTATCGAATAGGCCAGCGACGACACAACGACGGTCGCCAGCACTATCGAGACCGCGAATAGCCGCCACGACCGGCAAACGTGCTCCACGATGCCATACAACGGCGACACACCATATGCTCGCACTCTTCTACCTCCAGGACAGACAGCGCCGTTAAATCGCAATCGGATGCTGCTTGGCATGGCTTTAGCCGGACGTCAATTTCGCACCGTAGCTATTCTCGGACGCAAATCGACCTGACAATAGATTGTGGCTCGGGTTAGCGCCATCCTAGAAGACACAGAGGCATATCTCGTGCCAGTGTGTGTAGCCGTGTCTCAAGCCGCCAAAGCCGAAGTCTCCCCGGACCAAGGAACGGTTCGGGGAGACTTCAGACACAATTGTTAATTGCGAACTAACGTTTACGGCTGATCGGCCGGCCGTCAATTACTGATTAGCGGCCTACGATTTGCGGTTGGCTCACAGCAGCGCGGCGCAATTGGCAATCTGACACTCCGTAGTACGGCAGCGCGAGTATCCTGTTTTTCAGCCTACTTGCCGGCGGGCGGTAAAGGCAAAGAAAGGGTCTGTGGATCTTCCATCGATGCGTCCGTGGAGCTGACCGTCACGGTAAGCGTATCGAGAGTCGAGTTCGGCGTAAAGCTCACGGGCATCTCAAGCACGGTCGGCCGGTCGGAGTTGATATCCGCTTCCATAGCAACCGGTCCGGCCGAACTGAGTTCGGGGCGCTTCAGTTCAACCCGCACATGCCGCCTGGCGCCCGCGCCGTTGACCTGAGCGTGGGCCTGAAGTGACACCCTGAGCGTGCCGCCGCCAAGACCGTTCGGTTTCCATTCCACGCTCTGATGCTTCAGCGCAGGAACGGGTCGGACGACGTTAAGAACCAGCCCCAAAGGCCCGAGCGCGGCGCGCTGAACCTGCACGAACTCTGCTCCCAGGAGAAGCACGACGGCGACCGCGGCGTAGGCAAGGGCTCGCGGCTGGAGCAGCCCTCTCCATGCCGGAACGCG
>JAYTEU010000692.1:0-6063 GCA_043734985.1 Chthonomonadaceae bacterium | reverse complement strand
CTGGTACTCGATCGTGGCGGTAAGGGCGTCTCCCATCAGCGAATCTAGGCCAATGTGTCCGCCGCAGCATTTCAGGCCATTGTCGTCGAGCATTCTACGGACGTCCGAAGCCGAGTGCCCATAGTATCCCGCGAACTCCACGCCTTCATACCCCATGCCCGCCACGCGTTTAAGCACGCCCGCCAGGTCCTTGGCCGCATCTTCGCGCACCGAATAGAGCTGTAGGCCGATCGGAATCTTTGCCATTTAATATCTCCGTGCTATTTGTCTCGTCGTTTCGAACCCAATCCGAAATCCGTTGTTGAGGGGGTAGGCGGTGTGGTCCCGGTCGGCTCAACGCTGCTAGTCGTTCCAGGCTCCTCCAACTCCACCACGGCGCTCGGTCCAAGGTTGCCGCACCTGTCCACGGGAGTGACCGAAACAACGGCCCCTCGCTGATCGGACACCAGCCCGGCCAGGTTTTGTGATGTCTGGGTCCCCGGCACTATGACCGTTCGCCACGTATCTCGCCGCTTGGCCTGCAGCAGCCATAGCCAAGTCTTGCCGTGGCCCGGCTTCCAAGAGAGATCGGTCTGGCCTGTTGTCGCATCGCGGTCCAGGGAGATTTTGGGCTTGCCGAAGTGCTCGCGCTGTAGCCAGGGCGAGGCCGGAATAAGCGCCGGCTCCACGTAGGAGCTGCTCGCAAGCGCGCGGGCCAGCCCGGTCTTCGGCTCCATCAGCGATTTCATGCTGAAGTGAAGGTTTCCGCCTGCGCCGTGCTGGCGGCGCGTGATTTCGATCTGGCGAACGATCTCGGAAGTCGGCCAGGGCGTCTTGCTTCCGTCCGCCACGCGGCTGGTATAGTTCCCGGGCCAGACGTGCCGACTCTTCTTGTTTTCACCGACCCACCAGTTCAGAAGCTCGGAATAGCTCTGCCCCACCTGGTCCTGCTTCCAGTAGAGTTGCGGCGACCAGTAGTCGAGCCAGCCCTGGTTGAGCCAGAGGCGCGAATCGGCATAAATCTCCTGGTAAGCGTCAAACCCCTTGATAGTCGAGGGCGTGCCGGGACGCCAGATGCCGAACGGACTGATGCCGAACTTGACCCAGGTCTTCTGGCGCTTGATCGACTTGTACAGCCGCTCGATGAAATGATTGACATGCTCTCGCCGCCAGTCATTTCGCGCACGTTTCCCGCCGGACTGCTGATACTTCTGCCAATTTACTTCGTCAGGGAAATCGAGGACTTTGCCGTCCGGCCCCTTCTCTTTATAGGGATAGAAATAGTCGTCGATATGCACGCCGTCGATGTCGTAGCGTTTGACCACGTCCACGATCACATCGATGGAATGGTCCTGGACGCGCTTTTCCGAAGGGTCCAACCACAGATATCCGCCGTACTTACGCACGAGATCGGGATGCTGGACGCTGATATGGTTCTCGGAGATGGGGGAGCGTGCTTCGGCATGACGGGCGCGGTAGGGATTGAACCAGGCGTGCAGCTCGATGCCCCGCTTGTGGGCTTCATCCACGGCGAACTTGAGCGGGTCGTAGAAGGGAGCAGGCGGCTCGCCCATTTTGCCTGACAGATACTCCGACCATGGCTCCATTTTGGACTCATATAGTGCGTCGCAGGAGGGCCGAACCTGAAGCACGATCGCGTTAAGATTGAGGCGCTGGGCCGTGTCCAGGATACCGACCATCTCCGCCTGCTGCTGCTCCGTCGTTAGGCCAGGCTTGGACGGCCAGTCGATATTTGCCACGCTGGCGACCCACGCCCCACGAAATTCACGAGAAGGCTCGGGAGGAGTCTGTTTCGATTCGCGAAACACGATAGTGGCGGGGGCAAATGAGAGGTTGACTGCCAGTAGAAGCGTGGCAGCGGTAAGCATGCGTCCTGGTTGTACCAATACACTACTCCTATCCGTGGAACAGCTTCGTTACGATTGTGGAGCTGCTGCGCGTATTCGATCCAGCCGCCCGGCCAGAGTGGCGCGGTCCGTCGCGCATAGAGTGATGTGGCCGATCTTACGCCCTGCGCGCGGCTCCTTGCCGTAGAGGTGCAGGTGAGACCCGGGAACGGCCAGCACGTCTTCGTGCCGTGGCGGAGCGCCGAGTACGTTCCACATTGCCGCAACCCCGCGTGCCTCGCAGGCTCCAAGCGGCAGGCCGAGGATTGCGCGAAGATGGTTCTCGAACTGGCTGGTCTCGGCTCCTTCGATGGTCCAGTGGCCTGAATTGTGAACGCGCGGCGCGATTTCGTTGGCCAACAGCGTATCGCCGCATTGAAAGAACTCTACCGCCAGCACGCCGACATAGTTCATCGCTTCCAATATTCTCATTACGTAGTGCTGGGCCGCTTTCTGGACATCGGCGGAAAGGTCGGGTGCGGGCGCGAGAGACAACCGAAGTATGCCGCCCTCATGATGGTTCTCCACGAGGGGATAGAAGGCAGTTTCGCCGTTTCGACCCCTCGCGGCTATCAGGGATACTTCACGATCGAACTTAACAAATCCTTCCAATATTAACGAGCCCGGTTCCGCGGGAAGCTGGGGCAGAACCGCCGTGAGGTCGGCCGTGTCCCGGATCACCCACTGGCCCTTGCCATCGTACCCGAACCGTCGAGTCTTCAGCACGGCGGGGAAGCCGGTCAGCCGGAGCGCGGCATTCAGGTCCGCGGGGCGATCTACGGAGACAAACTGCGGGGTGGGGATTTGAAGCTGCCGGAACAGATTCTTTTCCGTCAGGCGGTCCTGGGCGGATTCGAGCGAGTCGCCACAGGGATAGACGGGGAGTCTTCCCGCCAGACGCCGCAAACAGTCCGCCGGCACGTTCTCAAACTCGAAAGTGACGGCGTCCAGCCCAAAACCGAAGCGGTCGAGGAGGGCGTTATCGTCAAAGCTGCCGTGAAGCAACTCTCCGACGTAGCCGGCAGGTGCGGACGGATCGGGATCGAGGAAGCGGAACTGCAGGCCGAGCGGGATGCCCGAAAGCGCCAGCATGCGGCCTAACTGGCCGCCGCCAAGCACGCCTACGATCATACGGGCTCCCTAGGATCGGGATCGCCCAACACCTTCTCGGTCTGCGCAATACGATACTCTTTTAGGCGCGCGCCAATCTCAGGGTATTTATTGCCCAGGATGGAGGCGGCGAGGAGCGCGGCGTTCACCGCGCCGGGCCGCCCGATCGCGAGCGTCGCAACCGGAATGCCGGCGGGCATCTGGACGATAGATAGCAGCGAATCCATGCCCTTGAGAGAGTGAGACTCGACCGGAACGCCGAGCACGGGCAGTGAAGTCTTGGCGGCGGCCATGCCGGGCAGGTGCGCCGCGCCTCCCGCGCCCGCGATGATGACCTCGATGCCGCGCGACTCCGCGGAGCCGGCATATTCGAACAGCAGGTCCGGAGTGCGGTGGGCGGATACGATGCGAACCTCGAATGGAACCTCGAGAGACTGAAGAGTGCGGGCGGCATGCGCCATCGTCTCCCAGTCCGATCGAGATCCCATAATAAGGCCGACTAGAGGGTTGATGCCTGACGGATCGATCAAGGGCGCTTCATCTTATCGTATCGCGCCTTGTTCCTAAGAGCCAGCGGGTGCCGTGGATCGATCGCCAGCGCTTGGTTGTACGCGTTCAGCGCCCTGTCGATATCGGCTTTGTCGGTCGTTTTGTTGTAGCGGCCAATGTAGGCCACGCCCAGATTGTTGTAGGCATCGGCAAAGCGCGGGTTGATCCGCAGAGCAGATTGGAAGTCGCGGATCGCATCGTCGTAGCGTCCCGTTTTCTCTTCGCACAGGCCAAGTCCGTTGAGTATGTCCGCATTGTTCGGCATCGCGCGATTGGCGCCGGCATATTGCTCCATCGCCGCGGGGATATCGCCGCGCCGATAGTAAAGGGCGCCGAGCGCGGACCTCAATTGAGGTGTGCCGCTATAGCCCGCGCTATTCGCAAGCGCGCCGCGAAGCGCCTCGATCTGGCCGGCTTCGTCACCCCTGCCGCGGTATGCGGAGGTGAGGTTTACCCATCCCATCGTCTCCGACGGGAACTCGGATGTCATTGTCTTGAGGTTCCCGATCGCGTCCTCGTTCTTCTTCTGTTTCAGCAGGCTCATTGAAAGGCCGCTAAGCGCGTTGCGCCGATACGTAGGGTCGTCGCCCGGTCTCACGAGCGTCAGTGCGCGGGAATAGGCCTTCTCAGCCTCGGCATAGCGGCCCATCCGGGAGTTTGCCACTGCGAGATTATAGACCGGGTTGTATTGCGACTTGTCCAGTTCCGCGGCGCGCGCAAACTGATCGGCGGCTTCCCCATTGTTGTTCAGGTCGAACAGGATCTCGCCGTAAAGCTCCGTGAATTCGTAATTTCCAGGTGTTCGGTCCACGGCCACGCGGACGGCCCGCCTGGCATTCGAGAGCGCAACGTCCGGTCTCTCTTTCTTTTCTTCGGCGAGCCTGCGATAGGCGAGCCCAAGGTGGTAGTTGTACTCCGAGTTGTCTGGAGCGAGCGCCACGGCTCTCTGGTAGGCCGTCACCGCGCCGCGGGTGTCGGCGCTATTCATAAGCGCGTAGCCAAGCGCGTCCTGCATTGCTGGGTCTTCCTTGACGCCAGCGCCGGAGCGCGCGGCGGCGGCATCCAGTCTTGCGGCGGTCCGAAGCGAATCGGCGGCATCGTCCCAGCGGCCCATCTTCGACTGCGTCAGGCCCATATCGAAATAGGCGTCGGCGCTGTCTGGTTTGATGCGAGTGACTTTGCGGAACTCTTCGAGCGCCTTGGGATAGAGCTTCAGGCCATCGTAGACGTTGCCGAGGTCGAGGTGCGCCACAACGGAGTTCGGGTCGAGAGCGACGGCGCGTTCCAGCGGATCCCTCGCCGCCTGGTAGTTCTGCCGCTCAAGCTCTACAAATCCGATCCAGCGCAGCACGGTGGCATCTTTCGGAGCAAGCTTGTGGGCCTGGTTAAATTCGTCGAGCGCCGCTTCTGTTTTGTGGTCCCGGTACATCTTGACGCCCGCGTCAAAATGGTTCTGAGCATCGTCCGCATGAGCGCAGGTTACCAGAACCATCAGGGCTCCGCACCGCGCGGCGCACTGAAAAAGTCGGGCTAGGGAAAGGCGAGTCGATGTGAGCATGAAATGACCTCCTGGCACAAGGGCGCCGCCATGGGCTCTTGGATGGGGACGAAGCACAATGATGAAATTATACCTTGATTCTGCTTATGTAAGTTTCGCGGCAGTGGGACCGATCGAGCCGGGCCTCGGCTGCGAGCTGCAAATTGGCGCGCCTACCCATTTCAGCGCCGGTCGGTTGACACGGCACGGAACTGCCCCTCTATTTTCGGTCCAAACGGGTTGGATTACAACCCGCATATTTTCGGTAGTTTTGAAAATATTGCACTTGGACGACGAAATCTCCATGTATCGGACGGCTCGAACCGAGGGGAACCGGCGGGTATAATGATTGAAAATGCCCGTTCCAACCCCTACATCTTCAGAATCGCAGGCCGTCACGCGGCAGGATGAGCCTCAGCCGTCGGCTCGACGGCTTTCGCGGCTGCGCCGAGCAATGGGACATGTAGTGCCGGATTCCGTGTGGCACAACTGGTGCTGGGACGTGATAGCGGGCATTTGCGCGGGTGTTTACCAGGGATGCATCTGGACGTTTGCCCTGCAGCTTGCAAGAGGCAAGATGCATGCCACCGGCTTCGAGATGGGAGTGGCGTCCGCCGCGCCCGCAGTCGGCTACCTTTTTGCCATCCTCTGGGCCCGGCAGATGGAGGGCCGCTCGAAGCTTCCATTCGTGACCGTCACCTGGGTTTTGTCTCGCGGCCTCTTCCTGCTAACTCCACTTATCGTGCAGAAGACGACCCACACGGCGAACTACGTTGCGCTTATCTGCCTGACGCCGATTCTATTTTCGGTCTCGACGCCTGCCTACACGGCGATAATGAAGGATATCTATCCCGATAAGCTTCGAGGCCGCCTGATGAGTTACGTTCGCGTAGGCATGGCGACCAGTATGCTGCTCTCGGCGCGGGTGATGGGCATCCTTCAGGAGCACCATGGCCTCGATTTTCGGTGGATGTTTTTTAT
>JAYTEU010000691.1:0-8135 GCA_043734985.1 Chthonomonadaceae bacterium | reverse complement strand
CTTTAGCAGGATAGCCTGGATGGCGGACTCTTCGCGGCTGGTCGAATATGTGATGAACGAAGATGCTGACCGTATCGCCCATGGTCTCATTCACATTCCTGGCAATCCGAAATCACAAAGAATGCTCAAAGTGCCCGCTGTGTTTACAACCGCTAATCGAAATGTGTCTGTTAGCACGAATGGTCAGGCACTGACTACAACCTCGGATTGGGAAGGCCAAAAAGCCGTAGACAGCGTGGATGTTTGCGAGTACGTGGTTGGAAAGGAAACCGAGCCTCCACATATACATCGCATCCATCTTCCGGTTAAAGCCACGATTCTGGGTGAACGGTTCTCACCGCGAGGGGATCGTATCGTCTGGCCGCTGCTTCAAGAAACTGACATTCAGACGCCAATCTTGAAATGGCTGCATCGCTACATACCTGCATTCAATTTGGATCCCGGCGCGAAAATGAGTATCTGGGTAAGTCGAATAGATGGAAGCGAGATGCACGAAATCGGAATCGTCCTGCTTAAACCTGATAGAACGAACGGTGGTGTCGTCCTCGCGGATGCACCGGAGTATATTTTCTGGCAACCCGATGGGAAGCGATTGAGCTTTTATCTCAAGGATACACTTTACACCGTTCCTGCCGATTGAACACTGAACACTGCTCGTGGTCAATACTTGCAAAGGAATTGCCATGCTAACGCTCCGTCTGCTCGTCGTCGCCGTCTTGCTGCTGCCGCTTAGCGTCGCCGCACTGGCGCAGACGCTGCCGGGCACGGACCCGCTTACGGGCAACGAGGATCTTGCCAAGGGGATGGTAGAGGGGCTGCACGCCTACCTGGACCGCGAGTTGGAGGCATCGGCGGCGGGGCGGGCGGCGTACTGGCATCGCGATCTTACGGATGGGGCGCGTTATGAAGCGTCGGTCGCGCCGAACCGGGAGCGCCTCCGCCGCATGATCGGCGTCGTCGATGCGCGCGCGCCGGTCGCTATGCGGCTGGAGGCTGACGTCCAGGAAGGGAAGGCACCGGCGGGGCTCGCGGGGACCGGCGCAGGCTACAAGATTTATCGGGTGCGCTGGAACGTGTTTCGGGGCGTGGAAGGGGAGGGGCTGCTGCTGGTTCCCAACCGTCCCGCGCATTCCGATGTTGTAGCGCTGCCGGATTGCGACGCTGCTCCCGAGCAGTTGGCCGGTCTGGCGCAAGGAGTTCCTAAGGAGGCGCAGTTCGCCCGACGTCTGGCGGAGAGCGGCTGCCGCGTGCTCGTTCCAGCCCTGATCGACCGGAGCGCGACCTACTCCGGCAATCCGGCAATCGCCATCACCAACCAGCCGCATCGCGAATTTCTGTACCGCGCCGCGTATGAGATGGGCCGCCATATCCTGGGCTACGAAGTGCAGAAGGTACTCGCCGCCGTCGACTGGTTCCAGGGAGCGGGAAAGCCCGCGGACGGACCGTCGCGGCCCCTCGGAGTGATCGGATTCGGCGAAGGCGGCCTGGTGGCGCTCTATTCGGCAGCCCTGGATACGCGGATAGGCGCAGCGGCCGTCAGCGGATGCTTCGCTCCACGCGAACGAATGCCGCGCGAGCCGATCTACCGGAACGTCTTCGGCCTTCTGAGGGAGTTCGGCGACGCCGAGATCGCCTGCCTTGTCGCGCCGCGACCGCTTATCGTCGAAGCCTCCCGCGCCCCGGAAATAGCCGGTCCGCCCGAAACCGGCCGTCGCACTGCCGCATCGGGCACACTGACAGCGTATTCTCTTGCCGAAGTCCAATCGGAATTCCGCCGGGCTGTTGCGTTGACGGCCCACGGGAGTAATTTGCCGGGCTCGAGCCCAAAGGCTGCCCGTGGGAATGAATTCCTCGGCTCGGGAAGACAAAATGTCCACCTGCGTGGACTGGGTCCATTGTCCACCCATGTGGACATAGCGTTGTCGCCAGGCGATGAATTCGGGTACCCGCTGGGTGCCACGCCGAAAGCAGGCTGGCGGCACGCCCCAATCTTGACTATTAGCGCGGACGGCCTGGGTCTTCCCGGAGCCGAGGCCACGCTTAGCGCCTTCCTGACGGCTCTGAACCCAAATCACGCCCTTGCTCCGAGTGGCGCTGCGCCGAAAGCGATGCCCGCGCCCTTCAGTATCGAAGCGCGGCGGAAGCGGCAGTTTCAGCAGATCGCGGACGACACGCAGGTGTTGATGCACGATTCCCCGCTCCGGCGTAAGGAGTTCTGGTCACACGCGGACTTCACCAGCCCTGACAGTCTTACTCGGACCACGGTTGGACTGCGCGATGCGTTCTGGGACGAGATACTGGGCCGCCTGCCGACGCCGACGCTGCCTGCCAACCCGAAGTCCCGCCAGGTCTACGACACTCCGAAGTTTACCGGCTACGAGGTGAAGCTCGACCTGTATCCGGGCGTCTTCGCGTACGGTATCCTCCTCGTGCCGAAGGGAATCCCCGCAGGCGAGCGCAGGCCCGTCGTCGTCTGCCAACACGGACTTGAGGGCCGCGCGCAGGACGTCGCGGACCCGGCGGTCGATAGCGCCTACTACCACCGCTTCGCCTGCCGGTTGGCCGAAAAGGGCTACATCACTTTCGCGCCGCAGAACCCGTACATCGACGAGGACAGGTTCCGCACCGCTCTCCGCAAAGCCCAGCCGCTGAAGCTCACGCTCTTCTCGTTCATAGTAAGGCAGCACGAAGCGATCTTGAAGTGGCTTGGAACCCAGCCCAATGTCGATGCCGCCCGAATCGCGTTCTACGGCCTTAGCTACGGCGGGAAGACCGCCATGCGCGTGCCCGCTGCTCTGCCCGGGTACTGCCTCTCCATCTGCTCCGGCGACTACAACGAGTGGGTCTGGAAGTGCAGCTCGACGGCCAGCCCGTATAGTTACCTCTTCACCGGCGAGTATGACATGCCCGAGTGGAACCTCGCCAACACCTTCAACTACGCCGAGATGAGCTGGCTCATCTGCCCGCGCCCCTTCATGGTCGAGCGCGGCCACGGCGACGGGGTCGCGCCCGACGACTGGGTAGCCTACGAATACGCCCACACCCGCCGCGCCTACGACCTGATGGGCCTGGCAGACCGTACCGAGCTCGAGTTCTTCAACGGCCCGCACACGATCCACGGCGTCGGAACCTTCCAGTTCCTGGACCGACACCTGAAGGGCAAATGATATCACGATGGCGGCAGGAAAACGCGCCCTCCGCCGAGAACCAGCGTCCATGCAGAAGAAGATCGGATTGCTGCTGGTCGCCATTGCGCTTTGCCAGGGGTGCTCCCTGCGCCGGGCGGGCGAGACGAGCGCGGTTACCGTGGAAGTGGCGGTGTTCGAGGGCGGATACGGCATCCAGTGGCACAAGAGCGTCGCGAGGGAGTACGAGCGGCTCCATCCGAACATTCGCATCGATCTGTGGGGCGATCCGCGCGTAGACGAGAAGATCAAGCCTCGCATCCTCCGCCACAATCCGCCGGACCTGGCAAGCTGCACGCTTCCCGCCTGGAAACTGATCGTCGCGGACAAGGTCTATCCGCTGGACGAGGCGCTCGGCTCGCCTGCCTACGGACAGGATCGAACCTGGCGCGAGACCCTCACTCCCGGGGTGCTGGCCGATTACGAGTATCGCGGCCACTTCTACGCGATGCCTTCCAACCTCACGGCGTGGGTTTGCTGGTACGATAAGAAGCAGTTCCGCGCGCACGGCTGGAAGCCCCCGCAGACCTGGGACGAGTTCGAGAAGCTGTGCGCGCAGATCAAGGCTTCGGGAACCGCGCCTCTCGCCTTTCAAGGCAAATACGCCGCGGGCTATGCGTGGCCAACTTTGTTAAGCCTCTATCAGCGCCTCGTTCCCTTCGACCGGTGGTACGCTATGCAGGACCTTAAGCCGGGCGCCTTCACCGATCCGGAGTTTATCCACGCGGCGCGACTGACCCAGGAGATGTCGACGCGCTACTTCGAGCCGGGCGCGATGGCGATGACCCACACCGAGAGCCAATTGGACTGGGCGAATGGGCGCGCCGCAATGATCTTCTGCGGACTGTGGCTCAAGAACGAGATGAAGAGCGCGATCCCGCCCGATTTCGAGATGGCCTGCTTCGCGGTGCCGGCCGTGGGGGGCGGCAAGGGCGATTCGCGCGCGGTATACGGCGGCGGCGCGGAGAATTTCTTCGTATTTTCGGACGCGAAACACCCGAAGGAGGCGCTCGATTTCCTCAAATTCATGCTCAGCAAAGACAGCGCGAAGTCGTACATCCAGCAGTTGGACACGCTCTCCCCGGTTCGCGACTCGGTAAAGGGCGTCCCGGTCTCTTCAGCCCTCCAGAGCGCCGTAGACGTGCTGGACCGCAGCGACCGGCTCTATTCCGACCGGCTTTCCGGGCTCTACCTCTCCTTCGGGAAGTCGGTCCTGCCGGACGCCATCACGGACCTGCTGACGGGCAAATCGACTCCGGAAGCCTTCGGCGCAAGGCTGGAGGCGGCTATGGACGCGGTGCGCAAAGCCCCCGACGTCTACAAGCCACCGCTCCGAGGCGTCCCGGCCCTATGAAGCGAACACTCTCCCATTCGAACGCGCGCACACCGAGCGAGCGGCTCCACCGGGATGCCGCCAGCCTATGAAACGCCGCCAACAGAACCTCTTCATTCTCAGCTTTCTCGCCCCGCCCTTTGCGCTGTACGCCCTGTTCGTGCTGCTGCCCGCGCTCACGGCCCTGCGGTTCAGCCTCACCCGCTGGGATGGCCTGGGGAGCGTGACCTTCGTGGGCCTGAAGAACTTTGCAACGGCGCTGTCGCCCGAATCCGGGTTCCCGAAGGCGCTGGGCAACAACCTGTTCCTGATGTTCGTGCCCGGCCCTATCATCCTGACGCTGGCCCTGTTCTTCGCCTACAGCATCCACCAGAAAGTACGCGGCGCGCGGCTGTTCCGTATCGCGTTCTTCTTTCCGAATGTCATCAGCTCGGTGGCAGTCGCCCTGCTCTGGATTCTGATCTACAGCACGTCGCAGGCGGGACTGCTCAATAACCTGCTTCGCGTAGTCGCCCACCGCACCGAGCCGGTAGCCTTCGCGGACCACAACCATCTGATGTTTGCGCTCGTTCCCATGCTGGTCTGGAGCGCCACGGGCTTCTACATGGTGCTCTTTCTGGCGGCGATGGAGAACATCCCGGAGACGTTTTACGAGGCCGCGCGGCTGGATGGGGCGACGCCGTCGCGGCTCTTCTTCTCGATCACGCTGCCGCTGATGTGGGACGTTTTGACTACCGGCATTATCTTCCTGATAATCGGCGGCCTCAAGGTCTTCGACGCCATCTGGGTCATGGAGAATGGCCGCCCGACCAACGATACGCACTCCATGTCCACGCTCATGTACTCCAAAGTCTTTGAGGAGTACAACATCGGCTACGGCTCCGCCATCGCCGTGCTGCTCTTCCTGCTGGTGCTCGGAGCGACGCTGGTCTCGTTCCGGCTGCTGCGGCGCGAAAGGCTGGAGTATTGACCCGAGTCGGCGACGCGCTCAAATATCTCGTCCTGTCCGTCTACCTGGCGGCGGTCGTCTTCCCGCTGTGCTGGCTGTTCTACACGAGCGGCAAGAGCACGCAGGAGTTCTACCGGAACCCGCTCGGCCTGCCGGAAGCGCTTACTTCGCCGGGCCGGCACGGCGTCGCGACCCTTGTCGGCAACTACTCCCGGGCCTGGGTAGGCAGCCACTTCAGCCTCTACTTTCTGAACAGTCTTAAGGTGGTCACAATCAGCCTTGCGCTCACACTGCTGTTGGGAAGCATGGCCGCGTACGTTCTGGCGCGGTTCGAATTTCGGGGTAGGGCCGTGTTTCAGACCCTGTTTCTGAGTGGCCTGTTGATCCCGATGCAGTTGATCCTGATTCCGCTGTTCTTCGAGTTTTCAGAGATAGGGGAGACGCTGACGCGGTGGCTCGCGCCGCCGATACACGCCCTCGGGTGGGGTGACCTGACGATCTCACTGCACGATTCGCATTTCGGCCTAATCCTGATCTACGTCGCGGCCAGTCTGCCGTTCACGGTATTCACGCTCACCGGATTCTTCCGGACGCTGCCGAACGAGGTGCGCGAAGCCGCCATGATGGACGGGGCGAGCGAGTACCGCACCTTCTTCCAGGTGATGATGCCCCTCGCCCGCCCCGGACTGGTGACGGTGGCGATCTTCAACTTCCTCGGCCTCTGGAACGAGTATCTGTTCGGCCTGGTCTTCCTCACCAGCGACCGCCTTAAGACTCTGCCGCTCGGCCTCGCCGGAATCAGCATCCAGGCCCAGTACAAGAGCGACTTCGGCCTCCTCTTCGCGGGACTCGTCATCGCCATGCTCCCAACGCTATTTGTCTACCTCGTTCTGCAGGAGAAGCTTACCAAAGGCATAACGGTGGGCGCGGTGAAGGGATAGCGTGGCGGAACGCTGACGGGCGGAGATTGGGACCGTACCATGCAGGTAAAGCGAGGTTTGTACATTTGCAAGGCCTGTGCTGTAATTGGCAGCCGCAATCGATTACAGGGTCCAAGAGACCCAAGAGGACAATAGTCTTATGTACGTTCAATCCATGACACTTGAGAATGTCAAGGCTTTCGAAAAGTTAACGCTGGAATTTGAACGTCCGGTAGGCCATTCGATCCCAAAATATGCGGGACTTAATTTCTTCGTTGGGGGCAATTCGTCCGGTAAGTCAACGATCTTGAAGTGTCTAGCTATGGCCCTATCTGGTCCAACTATTGCTAATCAACAACTTATTACGCCTGCCGGATGGCTTAGGCGGGGCGCGAAGAGAGGGTTGATTGACCTTCGCGTAAGCTGGGATGCAAAATACGATCAATTGAAGACTAGTGGACGAGCCCCGGTTCCGGACAACATCAACGTTGGACTGAAGCTGGAGCCTATCGATGGGGAATTGACACCTGTGCTTCAGGCCAAGGAATACCGCATTCCGGGCGGCGACAAGAGGATTCTGTCCGCGCAAAGGGGGCCCTGGAATGCCGACGCGTCCGGGTGGTTTCTAGGCGCGTATGGACCATGGCGCCGTTTGACAGGCAGTTCAACCGAAGCTGTTAGGTATGCCCTTGCAAGGGGCAAGCTCGCCAGTTGTGTCACGTTGTTTCGCGAGGATGCGGCCCTAAGTGAAAGTGAGACTTGGCTGAAGCAGCAATATGCGCGCACGCTTGAGCAAATAAGTCATAGCCAGCCAGCTTCGAGTATGGTTGACCAAGTTATGGAGTTCCTGAACGATGGCTTGCTTCCATCCGGATTTCGGCTGACACGTGTCTCAGTGGATGATGTATACATGGAAACACCGAACGGTGGAGAGTTACCATTGCGAGATTTAAGCGATGGATGCCGCAGCATTTACGCCTTAATGCTGGACGTAATCCACAGCATGGCGGCTTCTTATGGAGATAAAGACCTTTTTGGCACAGACGCAGACGGTAGGAAAGTCGTCACGAAGCCTGGTGTAATCTTGATAGACGAGATCGAATCTCACCTTCATCCTAGTTGGCAGCGCACTATATGTGAATGGCTAAAGACCAGGTTTCCCAACGTGCAATTCTTCATTACGACGCATAGTCCGATTACTCTCCAAGCAGCCGACGACGGAGGCATTTTTGTGCTGCCACTTCCCAACGAACTTCAGTCGGGGAGAGAGGTGCGACGGCTCTCCGCCGAAGAACAAAAGCGAATCGTTCTTGGGCGAGCGGACAAAGTATTGTTAGGGGCAGCATTCGGACTTAAACAAACGTGGAGCATTCGAGCCGAACGGCTGGTAGATCGCTGGGCCGTACTTGCCGCGCTCTCTCAAACGGGCAACGCTCTTACAGCGGGCGAAAACGCGGAACTCCAGGAGTTACGGGAACAAGTGGAATTAGTTTTCGACGATCCATCCGGAGGAAATGGCGTTGCGTAATTTAGGCTCCCGTCCCAACTTGCCCGCGTTGACTCTGACCAAACTTTCGATCAAGACGTCGTCCATTACGGCCATTGCAGCCGACGCCGCGAAAGTGAACAAGGCGAAAACGATTTATAAATCGTCGCGCGGTGTAAACTGGTTTCGGCCCGTTGTGGATGCGCTTCGAGGGCTAAGTGGCCCCGGCGAATTCTGTATGTATTGTAGCGCAAATGAACCG
>JAYTEU010000690.1:0-12194 GCA_043734985.1 Chthonomonadaceae bacterium | reverse complement strand
ACTTGCATTCGACCGACCCACAAGAGGAAGAAGTGACAGAAAATCGGCGACTCCTGGCGTTGATGCCGCATCCGGACGATATAGAATTTCTGTGCGCGGGAACCCTTATCCGCCTAAAGGAGCACGGGTTCGAGATTCATTGCTGCACGATGACGGCGGGCGACAAAGGTTCCGCGATCCTAACGAGGCAGGAGATCGCCGCGATTCGGCGGACCGAAGCCGCTTCGGCAGCGAAGATGCTTGGCGCAACATCGTACACCTGCCTGGAGTTCGACGATCTCGCAATCCTGTTCGACAACGAGTCGCGACGGCGTGTCGCGGGCCTGCTGAGGCGGATCGATCCTGCCGTCGTTATCACCACTCCGCCGTTGGATTACATGTTCGACCATGAGATCACCTCGCGCCTCGTTCGTGATGCGTGCTTCAACGCCGCTGTAACGAACTACGAAGCCGAGGGAGATGCGCCCCCGGCATCGGGGATTCCGCATCTGTACTATTCGGACCCGATCGGCGGCCACGATCTGTTCGGGGCGGAATCGCCGATCGGCTGCTTGGTAGACATTACGGCGACGATGGATCGCAAGGCGGCGGCCCTTGCCTGCCACGATAGCCAGCGTTCGTGGCTGCAAAAGCAGCATGGTTTGGACGATTACATCGAATCCATGAAACGATGGGGAGCCGCGCGCGGCGTGGTGATCGGAACGAGCTATGCCGAGAACTTTCTACAGCACGTCGGGCACCCGCACCCCACGGACGATATTTTGAAATCGGCGCTTGGAGATACGAAATGACACGACCGTTAAGCAAGATCGCCCCCGAATGGTGGGACTACACCACGCTGGATTCTGATTTGTTGCGCGATGCGGCGCAACTCACCGCCAGGGATCTCGTCGCTTTGGCGCGCCCGGGTTTCGAAGTGCGAATTATCGATACGCTGGAAGAGTTCTATCTCGCGGAGGCGCTAGAGTACATCAATGCGTGGAAACAGTCTACCCCTGACAACCCTGTCGGCATCTGCGGCCCGATCGGTCCGACGGAGCAGCTCCCTTTGGTAGCGCGGCTTGTCAACGATCTGGGTCTATCGCTCAACACCGCGCATTTCTGGGGCATGGACGAGTGGGTTATCGACGGGCGCGAGGTCTCACAGAACCATCCGCTCTCCTTTGCGAAGGCGGATCGAACGCTTTGCTTCGATAGGATTCGGCCTGGTCTCGCCATGCCCGATGCAAACATGCACTTCCCGGCGAGCGACGTCAGCGTTTACGAGTCGTCCTGGAACGGGGTTCGTTGCGCCGTCATGCAGGGCGGGCAGGGCGAGGTGAAGCACTGGGCCTTTAACGATCCTGTCCGCCGAACCGGTGAGTACCGCGATACGCCGCCCTCAGCCGAGGAGTACGGCAGACTCGGCACGCGGATCGTCGAGCTTCATCCGCTCACGCTTATCCAGAACGCGAGGACGTCCGGAGGCGGCAACATACCGCTTGTGCCGAGCCACGCGCTTACGGTGGGTCCGCGCCAGACACAACAGGCGGAAAGGGTGTCCATCTGGCACCCCGGCCACCACGATAATCCGTTCGGAATCCGACTGACCACGCTGATGATCTCGAAGCGAATCGCGGACTCCGCCGTTCCAATGTCGTTGCTGGCGGGTCACCCGAACGTGCAGTTCACTTTCTACCGCGGAGGCATCGGGACCTGTGAAGCGGAGATGCATTAGGGGGGAATAGGCAGTCGGCAGTAGGCAGTCGGAGATACGGAGTTCGGCAGTCTTCCGTCGGCACTTGAGCGCGGAATTCGGTGTTTGCATTGTACGATTGCCGATTGCCTATTCCCCACAAGGAGTTTGACATGAGCGAAATAGGGGTTGCCGTGCTGGGCACGGGGTGGGTTGCGGGCGAGCACGTCAAGTCGTTGCGCAAGATCGATGGCTGCCGGGTAGTTGGGCTGTGCAGCCGCACGATGGAGGGCGCGAGGGCAAAGGCGGCCGAGACCGGCGCGACCGATGCCCGTATCTACGAGTCGTATGAGGAGCTCCTTAACGATCCCAGTGTAGACGCGGTTTCGATTTGCACTCCGCCGAACCAGCATCCCGACCAGGTCATTCAAGGTGCGCGTGCCGGGAAGCATATGCTCATTGAAAAGGCTGTAGCAAACGATGCACGTTCGCTCGGCGCGATGCTGTCCGCGGTGCGGGAGTCCGGTGTTAAGACGGTCGTGAGCTTTGTGCTCCATTGGAATCCCGAGTTCTTGTGGATCAAGCGAATGCTGGAAGAGGATTCGATCGGGAAGATATTTCTGGCGGAAGTGGACTACTGGCACAACATCGGACCCCAATACGCACAGTATCGCTGGAACGTTAAGCGTGACATTGCAGGCAGCGCCTTGTTGTCGGCTGGCTGCCACGCCGTTGATGCCCTGCGCTGGTTCGTTCAGGACGAAGTGGAAGAGGTAACGGCCTACAGCAACCGGCAAAACCTCGAATATGAGTACGATACCAACATCGTCGGCATACTGAAATTCAGGAATGGCGCGATCGGAAAGACGTCCACGAGCCTGGACGTAAAATCGCCCTATGCGTTCAATGTGGACCTGCTCGGCGACAAGGGGACGATACGCGACAACAATATCTATGCTAAGGACTTCTTTGGCGGCCAGACCGACTGGATCGAGGTGCCCACGATCCGGCCGGACAACGGGGATGTTTCGCACCATCCGTTCGACGGCGAGCTAAGCCACTTCATCGACACCATTCGAACAGGGATCGCGTCCCCGGTAGACCTGGCGGACGCAGCAAAGACGCATGCGATCTGCTACGCTCTCGATCGGAGCGCGTCGGAGCGTCGTTCGGTGCGCCTTGAAGAGATTGACTCGGAGATGTAGTCGCGCCGAACGCGCTCGATTGTCTGCGGCTGGAGCTTCTGCAGCAACGTGCTGCAGAAGCTCCTCAAACCGGCATTCCTGTCCTACTTAAAGTTGGCCGCAGCAGGCTTCAGTTCAATGCCGCTGCGCGATGAGTTGCCGCCGAGTTTGTAGGCATTGAATCGCCAGCCGGTGATGTGCCAAGTGTCTATGATGCTTCTATCGTTGCCCCAGGTATACCATACCGCGCGAATGAAAGCAAACCCTCCGCAGAGCACAACAGCGAGGGCAAATAGCGGCACTCTCATTCGACTAATCCTCCAATTCGACGATCCGTTGCAGCGCCGCAAGTTAAATTATTAACTGCCTGTTCGGTGACGGAGTATCATAGCACGAGAACGTGAAAGAGGCAATAATGCATCGCATTATTGCCTCCTGTAATATCACAAACGGGTTGTCAAGAACGGGTTGACAAGGTATGGCCTGTCGTCAGGTATCGCTCAGTACTGCTATTTCCCGGCCTTGAGCTTCAGATATATCTCGCGTACATCGTGCGTGGATATAGCGTAGGTCGAAGTTCTGTCCGCGCGGGCGATATTCAGGCCGATACAGCGGCCCTCGGTATCCAGCAGCGGACCGCCCATCGTGTTCGGTTTCAGCACCGAATCGTGGTGGATGACATGGGTGAACGGCCCTTGCATGCGGCTTACTTCACCGGACAGGAATTCGGGAAGACCGTTGCGCCCGGGACCGGGGAGGTCCACGGGCCGTTCGGTCAGCGGGACGGAGATTTTCACGCGTTCCATGCCGCGTGCAATCCGCAGATTTAGCACGTCACCCGGTTTCTTTTTAACCATAAGGTCCATAAAGGCGTCGGGATCGTAGATCGGTTGCCCCTCGGCCTCGAACAGGATGTCACCGCTCTGAACTCCTGCCTTATCCGCCGGAAGATCCCTCTGAACGGCCAACAGTATGCCCTGTGATACGCCGGCAGCCTTCAGGGCTTCGGGGCCAATCGGCTGCATCTGTACGCCTAGATAGGCTTTGCTCGTCGGTTTTGTGGCGATTCCGCGTCCATGTACGGGCATATCCAACACTCCGATGATACCGATCGCCGCAAGGCCGCCGGATGTATCGGGTGAAAACGTCCACTCTCCGACGGCGGCTGCGTCCGCCATTGAGAGTACCTTGAGTCCCGCCACGTTGGCCCTAAGCAGGGCCACGTCCCATTGGGAATCCACGTCCTGGCGCATGACCGGAACGCTTTGTCCGTCGGCGGTCACGCATGTCAGCGGACCCTCGGGAAGCTCGCTCGCCTTGGTCAGGATGTCGCCGTCCGCGGACATTACGGTGCCGAGAGCGACATCCACTCCGCCGGATTGTACGCGCGCAACTCCTCGTCCCATGTTTGCGGGAGCGCCGGGAGTAAACAGCGCTATGTCTGTTTTGCGATCGCCAGGTATGCCGTTGAATGCGTCCAAGCGGTCAAGAATCCGTGCCATGGCGGGCTGCTTCACCAGAGGCGCAAAGTCGGGATCTTTCCGGAGCGCGTCCGCATCGTTAAATCCGCGGTCGCAAGCCTGGCTGATAGCGGATAGGGCCAGTTGGGGCTGACCACTGCGCGCATTGGCATGCGCCAACAGCAGCCGCGCGGCGGAGCTAGTTTGATCGAGGTCGATGGCTTCTTTTGCAAGGCGCGCTGCCGCTGGCGCATCACCGGCGACGAGAGCTGCCTGGCCCTCCCGGAGATCGCTGAGGAACGCCGCCGGTGGGCCGTCCCACGAATCCGGCTCTTCGCCGTGCAGGCTCTTCGCTACGGCGGATTTGGCAAGGTTAACCGGAACATGGATGCTGAACATGCGGCGGTCGCCCGTCGTTATCATGCTGTTGATACCCACGACCCGGCCGTTGAGATCGAAAAGTGGGCCACCGCTATCGCCGCTGATGATCGGGGCATCGGTCTGAATGCTGCGGCTGTCGCGCCCGAATCGTCCGCCGAAACCACGGAGCACCCGTCCAATGCGAAGAACGGGTGGACGCCCCTCGTGCTGACCTAATGGGTGACCGGTCGCAAGGACCCATTCGCCGCGCCGTAGGGTGGATGAATCACCCAGAGGAGCGGTCGGCAAACCCGTGATATTGGTGATTTTAACGAGTCCAAGGTCGCTGTCGCGATTCGAAGCCAGGACCGTTGCCGGAAGGCTGCGGCCATCTGAGAGCACTGCCGTTACGCGGCGGCCCATGCGACCTTCGACGACATGGCCAGCCGTAAGAACGAGGCCGTCGGGGGAGATGATCACGCCGGATCCGCTTCCATCGAACAGCTTGATAACGACCGTGCTCTTGACGAGTGCCGGCTCGATCGATTCAACCTGTTTCTGGATTGCGAGAAAGCTGTCTCTAGGGCTGATTTCCGAGTATGCGGGACCCGCAACGGTGGACGCAAGAACGGACAAAAGTGCGAATCCGGAAATAGATGCAGATCGGCTGAGCCCATGCGCAGACACGTTAATTGTCATCAATATAGTCCTTGGTGAAACGCTCCGTTAGATTCGCGGCAGAGACTGGCGGATCGTCGCCACGACATTCTTTGGTATACGATGAAAAACCCAAATACTGCACCCATCTACTTACGGCCGATTCTACCGGTACAGATAAAAATGACAGCAGCCTTTGGGTTTATGACGAGCCAGATGGGCATCGGTAACGGAAATCGGGCTAACGGGTGAATATGCGTGCCGTACAAGCTCTACAACTACTTTTTTACGGCAAACTTGTGGATGCGTCCGAACTTGCTCCACTCGGAAACGATAACGTTGCCTGACCGGTCGAATGTGATGCCGTGCGGCGAATTGCAGATACCCTCGCTCCATTGGGTCGGCTCCAGGCCGAAGTTGGCGCGCTGCGAGGCGTTAGGGTTGTCGCCGATCTGAGCAACGATGCTGTTATCCTTTCCGAGGATGGTGACGCGGCCCTGCAGCTCCGCTATGGCCACGTAGTCGCCGGAGACGTTGGCCGCGGCAGGCATGCGCAAGCCACGCTGGAGAACCTTTACAAGATTGCCGTCCGTGTCCCACTGCTCAACGCGGCCGCTTTCACGGTTACAGACGATCAGCATCGGTTTTAGGCCTCGCATATCCACCGCCAGGCCGTGACAGCGATTGAACTTGCCGTCCTCCGCCGGAGTGCCGCCAGGTCCTCCGAACGACTTGATGTACTTGCGTTCACGGTCGTACTTATGAATCCAGTTCTTACCGTATCCGTCCGCGACAAAGATCGTGCCGTCAGGCAGCGCAACCATATTTGTGGGGTTGTACTCCTCGGCCTTCGTGTAGACTCCAGAGGCCTCCGGGTAGCCCATCGTCCAGGCGACGGTTCCATCGGTCTTGATCTTTAAGACTTCGTGAAAGCCCGGGCGCGCTGCGTAAAGATATTCGCCATCGCGTTCGCGCTGAAGGTAGATACCATGAATCTGGGTTGGCCCAAAACAACGCTTGTATTTGCCGTCTGACCCGAAAACCAGAATTCCGCGCGGCGTATCTGTACTGACGTAGATGTTGCCCGCGCGATCGACTGACGCACCGCCATGAACCGGTCCGAGTGATTGATTGTCCGGCTGAGCGGGAAAGGAGTTCGGGACGGCCGTGTAAGTCACGGGTCCGCGGGCAAATCCCATAAGAGGAACGACCACGCACAGGGTAATAAGGGACAAGAATCGATTTCTGCTGCATCGCATTTTGAGTTCACCTTGATAAGATTTTTTTGGAAGACCAAGCATAACATTACCTGAGAATAACGTCCAATTCGGCAATCACTTTCAGGTCGTATCAGTCGTCGTCTTTGGGCTTCGGGCGGTTCTTGAGATATTTCTCCCAAACGTCGTTGCGTACCCAGACTTGGGCGATCACTCCGGGTCGTATTCCGAACGAAGGAGTAAGAATATGCGTCTTGTCCAGTTTCTTGGTCAAGTCTTCCTCGAACTCCGGCGACGCCAGGAGAAGTGGGGCGGCCGGATCAGACGTATCGTGGTAGAAGCCGGTATTCTTGAATTGCCGCAAATACCACGGAATGGGCCAATGGTAGTCGTCGCCCCAGACAATCTTAACGACCATGTCAGGGCCGATACCGCTGTACCGGGCTATGTCCGACGCGCGCGCGCCGAGATTGACCGCATCGGCGACGGGCTGAGCATATACGTAGGGATTTTCCGGGTCGGTGAACGTAACGTAGCTCGCACGGTAGGCCTGCACTTCAAGCTGAACGCACCCGGCGGCCAGAACCACGCCGACGATTACCTGAACGGGAATACTCCGCGCCAACTGTAACAGCGCCACCGCTCCGACTCCCGCCAGAAGAATCATGCCGCACAGGAAACTTAAAAGGCACCAGGGCGTCTTGTAGGGAATCGCGCTATAGAGAGCCGTGAGGATCAGCGAATAGAAGGTAAGAAACCGAACCAGTGCGCTGCTGCCGCGGAACATTCGGGATTCCGATATGCTCCACTTTGGAGGCAATTCGCGGCCCACACGCTTTTTGTGCGGCAGGAGCCCAGCCAGAGCTCCCACTATCGCAAGGATCACGATCGGCGCTTCGCTATAGATCGGCCCGCGAGGCGATTTCGTCCACAGCAGAATATCCAGGTAGTAGTGCCAGGGGTAGACATGCTGAGTGGCTCCGCGCGCCCGGTGCAGCCATGGAGTGTAAGATCGCAGGTAGTCCACTGGCCCGGTCAACACGCCGAGTGGGCCGTCGTGGTTCGTACCGAAACCTGAGATGAACAGGCACGCGACGAAGAGTGCGACTCCGATCGAAATGGCTACGAGGCGGATCGGCCAGGTCTTCCAGGAACGTTGCACCTGTCCTTCGACCAGACGGGTCCAAACTGGCGTCAACAGCATCGCGCCAACTACAGCCGCGAACGAGAGCACGGCCGTCTCTTTCGACGCGATCATCAGCCCGGCCGAGACACCGGCAAGCAGCAGCCAGCGTCGCTTCATGTGTCGCGAATACTGCCAGCCACAGGCGATCGTGGCGAGCGTGAAGAAGGCGAGCAGGGTTTCCTGGATATAGTAACGGCTGTAGAAGACGAGGGCGGGCGAGATCGCAGCCAATATCCCCGCGCAGAAGATGGCGCGCTTTCCCAGGCCGCTGGACAACGGAGCGATGACGAGGACCATTGCCGCGCCGAACAGCACGATGGGAAGCCGGAAGTCGGACTCGGTGCAGGAGGCAAAGCTGTGCCGTCCATGAAGCCATATGGACGGCAGGGCGGCGTAGTAGAGGGTAGGGCCGTGGAACTCGTTATGGTCGTAGCGGTACACGCCCTGGACCCAAAGGTCCAGAAATTTGAACGCATGCACCGCTTCATCGCCGTGGAACGGACGGATGCCCAGTGCAGGAAGGCGGAATGCGAACGCGCCGACCGTCAACGCAATCATCGCGATCAGGAAGGCGCGTCGATGCCTCATTTTGCAGGCTGGCCGTAAACTTCTACCTCGGTATATCGGTTCAGCGGATCGCGGTAGGTGCTGCCCTTGCTATACAGCCGCACGTAGCGCGCCTTGACGGCCTTCGCGTCGACTAGCTTGCCCTCGTTCGTCTCGAAGTACTCTTTGTCCTTGCCGATGCCCAAGCCGGCGAGGTTTTCCACGTCGTTGTTGAACAGCGTGGTGACGCCCTCGACGAAGTTGGGGTCGTTGGATGCCTGCACGACGACGCAGTGGAAGATGATCGGTTCCAGGTGGAAGTGCCAGATCGCTATGTACGAGAGCGCGTCGCTCGCGCCGAGGTCGATTTGGACCCACTGGACCTTCGGCTTAAGCTCAACTGCGGTGTCTTCCTTCGCTTCTTTGTCGCCATCAGTGATTTGGTCGAGCGTGCCGGAGAACGGCGCTGCGCTGCTGGTCACCTTCTTATGGAGCGCCAGGTTGACAGTGCCTTTGGGCACCATGGGCGTCTCCCGCTTCTTCTCGGAGATCTTTTCGACATTCGGCCCTGCCTTGATGTTGGCGGCTGTTCCGGCAAACACGGCTTTCGGCAGCTTAATGGGGAGCGGCACCCTGTCGTCGTCCGCACGAAGCACTGAGGATCCGGCGAGCGAAACGAAAATCCCTCCCGCAAGCGCGGCGGTCTGCAGTACGCGTCGAACAATGTGATCGGTAACCTTCAAGTCAATCTCCTTAATCGGCGAACAGTGTTTCAATAATAGTCTATTTTACCACACGATAATCAAGCGCGGCAGTGGTGAGTCTAACCTTCCCCGCAGGTGAATGGCCCGGTACCTCAATACGCCGACAGCTTGCATGTGTGACACGCCAAGGCGGCAGCAAATCTGACGGCCGGGCAGGCGGGTACCTCTAACCTATTGTTCTGTCACTTCCGGAGGAGGAAAGTTGCTCGTAAAGACGAACTACTCACGGATCGATACCATACAAATGATCGCAATGCGTAGCTCGGCAAAGCGATTATCGAAGTTTGCGCGGTAGGGAATCAGAGCAGATCCGCTCCCTCACGCGCCAGTCTGCTCCCATCTAAGACGACCATGACAGGTGGATTCTCGCGAAAGGCCCGACATAATCGATGTGGTCAACGAAGCTATGTTCGAAGACGCGCATAGCGGTGACTGCGGTCGCGACCGGGCTGACGCTGACGGCCGTTACGGTGTCGGCGCGTCTGGTCGCCATAACCGGTGTCAGTCTAAGCCAGTATACTCCCTCCGAAGGTCGGCCCTCAAGACGGCCATACTCATCGGCAGATAATAGCTCGCAACAACGAAAAACCATCTCGTTGATCGAATCATTGCTCGCCGATCCTACCCTGGCAGACACGCGTGATATTATTGCGGTCGAGCCGGAGCCGGAGTTACCAAAATCCAAAATCCAAAATCTAAGCCTTGCGCCGGATCTCGCCTGGCCGGCGGTAACGCGAGAGGTGCGGCCCTGGACGAGATGGTGGTGGCTAGGCAGCGCTGTCGATTCGCAGAACATTTCGTCGCTTCTGCGGACCTACCATGATGCCGGTCTTGGAGGTGTTGAGATCACGCCTATCTATGGCGTACAGGGCCAGGAGGCACGCGAGCTTGCATATCTCTCGCCGAAATGGATTGCGGCGCTGAAGCACGCGGTTTCGGCGGCCGGCGCGCTGGACATGGGTGTTGATATGCCGACGGGCACCGGCTGGCCGTTCGGCGGACCGCAGGTCACGGATGAAGATGCACGTGATAAGCTCGAAACGGAAATCGTCAAGGTAGCGGGCGGAGCAGACTACACGCTCGTATTCGACCGCTCCAAGCTTCAGGCGCTGGTCGCGGTTCCAAGCCGCGGCGCATCCCTATCGCTTCTGAACCGCGTCGACGCTCAAGGTCGCCTTCGTTGGAGCGCTCCCGCCGGGACGGACTGGACCGTCTATAGGCTGGGTATGCGATGGTCAGGCATGAACGTAAAGCGCGCCGCGCCGGGCGGCAAGGGCAAATGCATCAACCCTTTCTCCAGACAGTCACTCGATCGCTACCTGTCCGTATTTGACACGGCACTGTCCGATTTGCCTCCCGGAGCGCTTCGCTGCCATTTCCACGATTCGTTCGAGTACTCCGCGGACTGGTCGTCGGAACTCTTGGCGGAGTTCAAGTTACGGCGGCGCTACGACCTGACGGACCATCTGCCTGCCTTCGTGAACGCCGCCGATCCGGAACACGCCCGAGTGAGGACGGACTATCGTGAAACGATCGCTGAACTTCTGCTGGAGGATTTCACGCAGCCCTGGACCGCGTGGGCTAATCGTAAAGGCAGCAAGTCTCGCAACCAGGCCCACGGCTCGCCCGGAAACCTGATCGATCTTTACTCTGCCGTGGACATCCCGGAAACAGAGGTCTTCCGCAGTATTGGTGACCCACGTATCACAAAGTTTGCCTCCTCGGCGGCGCACCTGATGGGCAAGCCGCTCGCCTCCTCCGAAAGCTGCACCTGGCAGAGCGAGCACTTCACGGAAACGCTGGGCATCTCGAAGCGAACGGTTGACCGGCTCATGGTCGCGGGTATCAACCATATCTTCTATCACGGCACGGCCTACTCGCCGTCCGACGCTGCCTGGCCGGGCTGGCTATTCTACGCGTCCACGCACTTCGAGCCGAACAGTCCCACCTGGCACGATTTACCAGCGCTAAACGCCTACGTAACGAGGTGCCAGTCGGTACTTCAGTCGGGCTCCATCGATCACGACGTGCTTCTCTACTGGCCGCTGCACGACCTATGGCAGAACCATCCACGAACATTTGGACTGACGATAGAGGGCAAGTGGCTGGAGAGCGAGCCGGTCGGCGCGACCGCCCAACAACTCTGGGACCAGGGATACGCGTACGACTACATTTCGGATAGCAAGCTGTTGCTCGCCACCGCTCGGGACGGCCGCGTGACGATGCCGGGAGGCGCGTATCGTGCCATTCTGGTTCCACCCTGCCGGTTCATGCCCGTCGCTACCCTGAAGGCGCTCCTAGATCTGGCCCGAAACGGAGCGCACGTGTTATTCGAGAACGCGCTTCCGGAAGATGTACCGGGACTCAGCGGACTTGCCGTGGGCCGAGCGGAGATGGGACAGTTGACTGCCGAGGTGCGGGCCGGCCTGATCCCGCATTCGTTCCCGGGCGTCAAGGTGGCGCGAATCGGAAAGGGCGACGTATTCATCGGGCCGAACGCCGCAGCTCTGCTTCAGGCTGCCAATGTGCGAAGAGAATCGGTGTGCGATCGCAAAGGGATGATGTTTGAACGTCGCATAGGCGCGGCCGGAGCGAGTTACCTGCTCGTGAACCAGAGCGACCGTAATCTCAATGGCTGGGTAACCCTCGCTACTCCCGCTCGCGGAGCGGTTTTGATGGACCCGATGACGGGCCATACCGGAATCGCAGCTTCGAAGAAGGGCGCCGATAGCCCGGCCGGAGGCTCCCTACAAGTTTACCTACAGATTCCGCCGGGAGGGTCAACGATCGTTCGGACCCTGGAATTGCGCTCGCCCCGCGGAGCCATAAGGACGTGGAAGTATTTCCGAGAAGCGCAAGAGCCGCTCCCGCTGAGCGGCCAATGGTCTGTGCGATTCCTTGAAGGTGGCCCTGTCCTGCCGGAACCTTTCATGTCCGCCACTGCGCAGTCTTGGACGGCCCGTAGCGATGCCGAGGCGCATCGGTTCGCGGGTACGGCGCGCTATTCGATGAAATTCGATGCCCCGAAAGTGAGAGCAGACCGGTGGCAGATCGACCTGGGGGACGTGCGCGAGTCTGCCCGTGTCCGCCTAAACGGCAAGGAGATCGGGACGATTCTGCTCGCCCCCTGGCGGCTTCCGTTGGA
>JAYTEU010000689.1:0-2601 GCA_043734985.1 Chthonomonadaceae bacterium | reverse complement strand
CGGAATGGCAGTAGGCGTATTGGCGAGCGCGTCCGTCGGCAAGCGATATGCGGATATTGCGCGCCTCGCCGAGAGCAGCCACCGCAGCCAGGGCTTTGACAAGTTCTTCGGCGCCGCGCCGTCCGGCAGCGCTCCCGCCCGCCCCGACCGCTTCATTTTGGTGAAGTCGCGAACCGGGTTTAGCATGGGCCTTGAGACCGACCTGTTTGCCGGCTCCTCCGCCGATGCCGGGTCGTCCGAAAAAGCGCTGATCGGTAAGTCCGAAACGGCTCCGCCGGTCGAGGCGCGTATCCAGCCCGGCCCTTCAGTGCGCAACTACCGAGGCTGGCTGCGAGCGAACGGGATCGAGCGCCTTATGACACGGCTGCCTGCGCACGTTCCGGTTACCATCGGCGGCGTTTCTCCCGTCACGGTGGAAGTTGCCAATCGCTCCTCATCTCCGCGCAAAGGATTTGCCATTTTGAACTTGCCGGACGGTTGGAGCGTCGATTCAAAAAGGAAGCCCTTTGCCGTCGGCGCGGGGAAATCGTCCGGCGTTACCTTCCTGGTCAGGGCGCCCGCTTCGACGCGTATCGCCGGCTACGATGTCGCCGCTCAGGTCGAGGGCAGACAGGAAGCCGATAGTGGCAAACTGGATGCGCTGCCGCTGCTGCGGGTCAGGCGGCTGCCCCACGCACTCCCGGTCGATGCGAACCCCGGCAAGTGGGAATCCGCGCATATTGCGGCGGTCGCCATTCCGCCTGGAAACACCGCGCAGGGTGCGCCCGGCGCTGCTCAGGAGATGAGCGGCCGTTTCTTCACCGGGTATGACGACGCGGGCGTGCAGGTCCTGGTGGACGTGACGGACGATACGGTGGTCGCCAACATCGCGCCGGACGACATCAAGGCGCACTGGCGCAGCACGAGCGCCGAAATCTGCATCGATCCTGCTCCCCCCGCCGAGAACACGTTCGGCACGCTGAAACTCGGCATCTTTCCGGCGGATACCGCGGGCCGCGTCCGGGCCGCGCGCGATGCCGACGCAAACCCCGGCCCGATCGATCGGCGGGAGCCCGGCATTCGGCTGGCGTCACGCCGTACGGCCGGGGGCTATATCGTAGAGGCGCATATTCCGTGGGCCGCGCTGCACTGCTCCCCAGCGTTCCACCCCGCAAAGGGTCGAAAACTGGGCTTCAATGTCATCTTGTACCACGCCGGCAAGAAGGACGCGCGCGTGGGAGAGGACATCAACAAATCTCGCCTGGCCTGGTCCTTCTGGGGCGGGGTCTGGGGCCGCCCGGAGGTGTGGGGAACGGCGGTTTTGGAATAAGCGCAGCTTCATTTCAAAGCTGGATGATGAACTGCTACGTGGTTCGTATCAGGGAGTAGAAACCTCTGCTGACGAACTGGTCGGCCCAAAGGAGGCCGTCCAGAGTGAAAGGCCCAATACGTTCTAAATATGAGCCAGTTTAGCATTGAGTCCGCGAAGGCGGACTTCGTAAACTTAGACCGGCATTTCCCCGAAAGGGTCCGGGGTCTCTCGGACAATGCCGTGGCGCCTTAACCAGCATTGGTGTAAGACCATGAACCACATGAACCAGAGGTATCACGATTCCCTTGAGGATAGAGCGAGGCGGCGGAGGCAATATCTCCTGGAGAAGACGACGGCGAGCACGCTGGCAGTCGTAGGATGCTGCATCGCCTTTGTCTTCGCGCTTGCCGCCGTCTTTTTCGCCGTGCCGTTCCTGTTCCTGCTGTTCCTCTCGCTCAACATGGGCGGGGTCGACCTGATGTTCGCGGCGCTCTACATATTCGGTCTGCTGGCGCTGGCCGGCGTTGCGGCGCTGGGCGGGCGGCTCTATAGTTCGTCCGAGCAGAAGGCCAGGTTCATGCCCTACGTGCCGCCCGTCGAGGAGCAGATAGCCGCCCTGCCCGCCGAGTCGATCCTGCTCCGAGGCTCCGCCGTTCCGACCGCCTCCCCGGAAGAGCTTCTGCGGGCCGCGCGACCAGGCACAGTAGGCGCATCGGAAGAGTTGCTGCGGGCCGGTGAAAGCAGGGCAGAATGAGCAGCCAGGCGTACGCGGATTGGGTGAAGGAAGCAGAGAAGAAACGGCTGAGGTATGTTATCGAACGGGCCAGGCTGCGGAGCAACATTGTTGGAGGCCGGTTTCAAAAGTGGATTACTCTGTGCGGTTCCGTGGCATTGGCTGCACTATCTTGCTTTGTCCTTGTTTTGGCAGGCATGTCTCACTCATGGAGCCTAGTTTTCTGCTCGATGTTTTGTGCAGTAATGACAATCTTGTGGTATTTGCATTACCGACGATCGGACTACTGCATTGAGCAAGCCAGAATTGCAGAAGCCTTACTGGTACACGTCCCACCCGTCGCCGAGCAAATCGCGGCTCTGCCTGCGGAGGAAATCCTGGTACGCGGCTCCGACAGCCCGGCGACGCTATCGGGGGAACTACTGAGAGCGGCACAGTCGGGAGCGGAGACCGGAGACGGGGAGTTGCTTCGCGCCGATTTGGCGGGCCGGGAATAACCGCGACCTTCCCTACGGCTCTCAACGTCCCTCGCATACTTCAGACGGCACGGAACTTCGTTTGTAATGGGGGTGCTGTG
>JAYTEU010000688.1:0-3842 GCA_043734985.1 Chthonomonadaceae bacterium | reverse complement strand
CGGGATGTGAAGTTCTCCAACGATGGAAAGCGGATGTTCGTCTCGGTCGGGTCTCTTACGAATGTACACGAAAAGGAGATCGATGAGGCGCGCCGCGCCGACATCCTCGTCTTCACGCCGGAAGGCAAGAACGAGCGCCTGTTCGCAACCGGCATTCGCAACGCCGTGGGCCTTGCCGTACATCCGAAGACCGGCGAACTATGGGCTTCGGTTAACGAGCGCGACACGCTGGGCGATCACCTGGTCCCTGACTATGTGACGCACGTTCAGGAGGGTGGGTTCTATGGCTGGCCGTGGTTCTATATGGGCGGCCATGCCGACGAACGGGCCGTAGATCCGCAGCCGGAGCTTAAAGACAAGGTGGTGACGCCGGACGTTCTGGTTCAGTCGCACTCCGCTTCGCTCGGCATGATCTTTTATACGGGCCGAAAATTCCCCGCGGAGTACGCCCTGGAAGGCTTCGCCGCCGAACACGGTTCGTGGAACCGCCAGCGCCGGACCGGTTACAAAGTGATCCGAATACCTATGCGCGACGGCAAGGCGACCGGCGAATACGAGGATTTCCTTACCGGCTTTGTGACGCCGCAGGGCGAGGTGTGGGGCCGCCCAGTCGGCGTTACGGTCGCCGCCGATGGAGCGCTGCTGGTTACCGACGACGGCTGCAACACAGTCTGGCGTGTCGCCTATACGGGCGCCCGCTGAATTGCAGGAAAAAGTCCGTCCGGCCGCGAACAGTCTCGCTATTATGCCGGACGATCAGCCAGTCAATCAGGAAAAGGCGCTGCGCATCGCGTTGCTTTCGGACACGCATACCGTCTGCAACTCTTCCGATCCGGATCGGCGGCTCTACAAGGGCCGTTTCGATCGCGCGATTGCACAGGTCAACGCCGCGAATGTGGACCTCGTCCTGATCGCGGGCGACCTCACAAACGACGGCGCGCGGGACGAGGCCGAGGACTTCCAGTCACAGGCGAAGTCGCTCTCCCCGCCCGTGCACTGCGTTCCCGGTAATCACGATGTCGGCGACAAACACAGATCGGAAAAGCCCGGTGAAGGCGCCACCTCCAAGCGTGTCGCCCAGTTCGAGAAGCGCATAGGCCCGAACTGTTGGACCATTCGCGTCCGTCCATTAGTGGGCAGCGCGGCGGCGCATCCCGAACCGACGCCGGAAGACGTCCGTGCGGCAGTCCGTCGCGCTGGACTGTCTAACGTGCGCGTGATCGGGATCAACGCCTCCATTCTGGGCTCCGGCCTTCCCGAAGAGACCCTACAGTGGACCTTCCTGGAGAAAGAGCTGCAGCGCTCCAGGACGCCTCGCACGCTCCTGCTCTCGCACTATCCGCCGTTCCTCCAGACGCCCGACGAACCTGGCGACCCTTATTGGAACGTGGAGCCGGAGCCGCGCGCCCGTCTGCTCGCGCTTCTTCAGCAGCCCAAAGCGCGCGTCGTCGGCATTCTCTCAGGCCACCTGCATCGCTCAAACGACGTGAGCCTCGGCAATATTCGTCTCGTCACAACCCCGCCCATCGCCTTCGGCCTGCCGCCCGGCGTTCAGCCCGAAGGATGGACCCTGGTCACCATTCCGTCTCGCGGCGGCATACGGACCGAGTTCCAGCCGCTGCAACCAACGCTCTAAGTACCGCCTGACACCATACGTCACCGAATCAATTGCTTTCCGAAATTCGGTGTCTGACCATTTCTCACCTGACGTTCCCATCGTTTCAAGCTCCCTAATGGTATCTTCCAGAATTTCGCGCAGAGTGCGAAATATTCGAGAACGACCTCGCGCTCGCCCAGTTCAAGCAGTTTCTGAGCAAGCAGCATGTTTGGTCCGCCGGAGTTCAGACCAGGCCCTCCTGGAGTACGGCCGGACTTAAGTAGAAATTCCCTGGCCCGCGCTACATCACCACGTTTCGCCGCTACCAACCCAAGAACCATATTGCCATCATGAATTGCCGCGCCCTTACCGAAGTTGGGTTGCTTCTTGACGGATGTCAGCAAAGTTGTGGCGTATTTGCCTGCCTTGTCATCAGCATATGCATCATAAGATCTCTTCGCTAGCTTACGCAGCATGCCAAGCTTCCTGTCGGCATCTTTAGTTAACTGATAGGCGCGCTCATACCATTCGAGGGCACTCGACGCCTGCTCGTTCCAATTGTCACCAGTGCTTCGGTACATGCGCCACAGGTAGAGATCCGACAGATTGAGCGCATGTTTTGGATCGTCAGGTTCTTGTGCTTGCCGGTCCATCAGGCGCTTCTCGGTTGTAGGCTTCCACACCGCGCGGTTCTTGAACCAATACCGTACACACGAGCCAATGTACAAGGCAATATACAGTGCCAGAATAAGCGCTACAAACGACATCACTATTTCGCCAAAGCGTTGAAACATCGAAGCGCTTCCCTCGTATCGAATTGCGGCACAATGATATGATATTTTGCCGGAATCCCCCGGACATTCATAACAACATCACTTTGACCCCCTCTATCATATACTCCCAATCGAACAACCTGGTTACAAGCACCGATCGGTGCCATTGAGTTCTCTCCAACGCCGTTGATTGGACGCATTTGTGTCCTAAGACCATGCGGCCGCAGGCCGGGTACCCGCTTGCGGGTGAGCGAAGGAATTCACCCGGATTATTCGTACAGATCAAATCGCTTGCGCTATGCCTCGAAAGTCGAGATCAAAATCGGCTACATGAATAATCCGGGTTCATTCCCACGCCAAGCGCTCAATCAACCAGGCGATATTCGTTGCGCGCAGGAATTGCCGTGCATCTCACGAAACAGATAAGAATGCTGAGCGCCTGGGCGATGGGAGAGCACGAATGGGATACGTTCGCAAGTTTCAAACTGGTAACTGGCGTCTTGCGCTCTCAATGGCGGCGCTGGTCGTAATAGGATCGTCCGCGGCATGCGCGCCACAGAAACCGGGCGCTCAGCGTGGACCGTCCACGGAAGGGATCGCGTCGACCGGCTCGTGGCCGTTCACCTACAACGATCGGGGCTTCAAGCCGGGCGCGCTGCTCGACCTTCGCTCGCTGAACGAAAAGGAGGCGGGAGAGACCGGCTTTTTGCGCCTGTCTGCGGACGGCGGGAGCTTTGTGACCGGCGCGGGCAGCCCGATCCGGTTCTGGGCGGTCGTCAGCGACCTCTATCGGCTTCCACCGGTGGAGATGGCGAAACACGCCCGATTTCTGGCCAAGCTCGGCGTCAACATGGTCCGCCTTCACACCCAGATCGCGCCGACCGGCAAGACGTCGCGCCTAACCGAAGTCAACGAAAAGGAGATCGACGGTATCTGGCGTTCGGTCGCGGCTCTCAAGAAGGAAGGCATCTACGTCACCCTGTCGCCCTACTGGGCCACCGACAAGGACGCGGCGCAGTGGGGACTGGAAGGGGTCAACGGCAAGGGCGGACTATGGGGGTTGCTGTTCTTCAACGAAAAGCTCCAGGAGGGCTACAAAGCCTGGGTGAAGGCGCTCTATGCCCGGAAGAACCCCTATACCGGCATCCCGCTCGCGCAGGACCCGGCGGTGGGCATCCTCCAGGTTCAGAACGAAGATGGAATGTTCTTCTGGACCATGCAGGGGATGAAGCCGGAGCAGCAGGAGATCCTGGGCCGCAAGTTCGGCCAGTGGCTCACGAAGCGCTATGGCTCCCTCGCCAAGGCAAAGCAGGCGTGGGAGAATACGGCCAACGACAAGGACGACTTTGCGCAGGGGAAGGTCGGCCTCTTTATCACCTACTTCCTGACGCAGCCGCAGCAGGGCGGCATGGCGAAGCGCCTCCACGATCAGACGGAGTTCTTCGCGGACACCCAGTTCAAATTCTACTCGG
>JAYTEU010000687.1:0-3430 GCA_043734985.1 Chthonomonadaceae bacterium | reverse complement strand
GACCATGAATCATGCTTTCACCGAGGTGTTGGCAGCGCCGATCGTACCCGACGTAGCGCAGCCGATCTGCATTTCATATCGAGCGCCATCCGGGTTCTTCGCATAAGCGCGAAGCGCCGCGGTTAAATCGTCGTCATCCATCTCGTACTCACCGGACTCGATATCGATGACAAGGAATTTGCCAACATTCTGCGATTCCAGTTTGCTCTTTAGTTGCTTCTCGTATATATCTTTGCCGCGTGCGACGATCTCGTCGGTAGCGTAACGTGGGTGTCCCATCTTATTACCTCCTATGGCAAACCGTAATTGATTATACCATTGCTCCGCGGACTGGATACTCCTCAACTTCTTGGACTCCGGGAAGCCGAACATAACTTTCAAGAAATATGGCGGAAGCTCCGAGACGTTTCAATACGGAGCGAAATAGCGTTTGTTCCGTACCGGCTGTATCTACGCCTGCCCAACGGGAGCGATCACCGCGCCCTACTCACAGAGAGCCTTGCGAGGTCGCGCAAGGAGGGACAGATCCGGCAGATCTCAAACATCCTGTATCAGTGGGGTGATACGGAGTACCGGTTGGACGGAGACGGAACATTTCGGGCCGAGAGGGCGGAGCCCCTACTTCGCGAGGCTTTGCAACTGGCTCAAGAACTGAAGGACAAAGGCTCCATAGTCGACGCTCTCGAAGGGCTTGGCAATGCCGCCGTCATCCACTTGGGGGACCGATTTAAGGCGCGGGCGATGTTGGAGGAGGCCGCGCACCTTTTCCAGGAGATCGGCAACCGGCGGCGGCAGGCCGATTGTTACGGCACCCTGGGAACGCTAGGTTATGAAGAGGGTCAGTATGCGGCCGCACAACGGTACTACGAGTCGGCGGTGAGGCTCCGCGGTGAACTTCAGCTCCTTCCCAAGCTCCTAACGGGCCTGATGGAAATGATTCCGTCGCACCCAGCGTCGCGGCGATCGTGAACGAGAAAGGGCCAAGTACAATGGAACTAGCGAACCTGAAGGCAAAATTCGACATACCGGGCGCAGTGGACATCGAGATGGGTGAGGGCGGCCTGACTCGGGTTGTTGTTAATGCGCGCGGCGGCCGTCACGCCCGCGCTGAAATTTATCTGAACGGCGCGACGGTAACGAGGTACGATATCGATGGCAAGCCCGTGCTTTTCTGCAGCCATACCAGCAAGTACGAGGCCGGGAAGGCAATAAGAGGGGGCGTGCCGATCATCTTTCCGTGGTTCGGTCCGCACCCGTCCGATTCGAAGCTCCCGCAACATGGCGTCGCGAGGGCGGCGGAGTGGAGAATTGTCTCCACCCAGCTCCTCAAGACGAACGAGGCGGCGGTAGAGATGGAGCTGGATTCCACGGACGCGACTCGCGCCGTATGGCCGTACGATTTTTCGCTCCGGTATTCCGTGACGGTGGGCGAGCGGCTGGTCATGTCGCTAAATGTTACAAACCTTTCGGACGTTGAGTTTCGATATGACGAGGCGCTGCACACCTATCTAACCGTCGCGGACGTCCGTAACATCCAAATCACCGGCATGGAACAGACGGAGTATATCGACAAGGTGGATGGCATGGCTCGGAAGCGGCTTACGGACGCGCCGCTGGTGTTGGAGGGCGAGACGGACCGCGTATTTGTAAACACAGACGCGGCCTGCCGTCTTTACGATCCCGAAAGAGGGGAGACTGTTGTCGGCAAGATGGGATCGCAGAGCACCGTGGTCTGGAACCCGTGGGAAAAGGCGGATACCCTGGCGGACTTGGCAGGAAACCAGTGGCCCGGAATGGTCTGTATCGAGACGGTCAACGCGATGGAGAACGCGGTAACATTGGCTCCCGGCGCGACGCACAGAATGACGGCAGTAATCGATCCGTCAGGCTTGAGATAATAATTCGGAGGAAGATTTGAGAGTTCCAAAATGGGTGGTAGCGCTGCTATTGGCAACCGTTGGGATCAGCGGCAAAGCGCTTGCGTGGGACGAGAAGGGGCACCTGCAAGTCGCGGATATCGCCTGGACCCGCCTGAACGACAAAGCGAAGAAGGAGATCGCCGTAATTCTCATGGCAGGCGATCCGATAACCCGACCGGCGAGCATGAGCGATACAGACGTGCGCGCGGCCTTTCGGAAAGCTGCGGTCTTCCCGGACACGATCAAATTTACGAAGACGACCGTATATGAAGATTCGATTGACGCGATGAACCGGATGTTCTTCGTGACGCATCCGCCCGATCCCAAGGACAATGAGGATGCGCGCTGCAAGACCTGGCACTACTACGACATCGCCATCCGTGACAAAGGCTCGCACGCGCCGAAGGAGTCGAATGCGCTCGTCGCGCTAGCCAGGGCACGGTACGACCTGGCAGCCATCGAGGGCGCCGCAAGTCCCGACCGAAAGCTCCAATGCTGGTGGCTGACCTGGATCGCGCATCTTGCGGGCGACCTCCATCAGCCGCTCCACTGCGTCTCCAACCATGAAACCCACGCGGAAGGCGACGCGGGAGGCAACCTGTTCACGGTCAAGAACCCCGGTTCCGAAAGACCCGGCAGGCTTCACGGGAACTGGGACGGAGCTATCACGCGCGCCATTGCCGCCGAGAAAGCGCAGGGCCTTCCCGCCACCTTCGAGGACATCTCCCAGCGCTGGTCGCAGGACTACGCTCCCGCTCCCGCCGACGCAGCGAACGTCGATGCGATGTCTTGGGTGAGGTCAGGGGCAGCGCTCGCCGATACGATCGTGTATGTCGGAATCGAAGCGGATCACGCACCGACTAAGGGCTACGATCTGACGCAGCGCACGCTCTGTATGCGGCAGGCTGTCCTCGGCGGCGCGAGGCTCGCGGCGATCCTGAACGACACCTTAGGGAAGTAGCGGCCGGAGGTTGAAACCCCCGGCAGGAACAGGCAACCCTTCGTCGGGTGGGGGCTTGTCTCCCGCCGCCTGGCCCGGAGGTTGAAAACCCCCGGCAGGAAAAAGCAGCCGTCTTCCAGACGGGAATGCCGCCTCGCTCATGGTTTTTGCGCCCTCAGGACACTTGCCCTTTCTTGACGGGTGTTTTCAACACACGGGATCAGAGGACAGATATGAATTCAGCACTTGCCATTGGATTGATGGGATTAGCGGCGCTTTCGGGTATGTCGCTTCCAGCGGTTGCGCAGAATCATTTGATTCAACGCATTGTTCCTCTTCCTTGGACTGGCTCCGAAACCTGGAAGCAAAAGGAGGTGGAGTATCTCAATGGCAAGAGCCGGATGGTGCGCAACGTGGTTCAACCGACCCTCTGGGCGTATCTTCCCGAACGCTCGAAGGCCGTCGGCACTGCCGTCGTGATCTGTCCGGGCGGAGGGTTTCACTTTCTCTCGTGGGACAGCGAGGGCGTCAAAGTGGCAGAGTGGCTCAAGGAGCGCGGCGTGGCGGCCTT
>JAYTEU010000686.1:0-5793 GCA_043734985.1 Chthonomonadaceae bacterium | reverse complement strand
CCGCAAAGTAAAGCGACCTGTTCAGTGACAAATGAAAGTGGGCTTACTCTGTAGTCCCGTAATCTTAACGACAAGCACATTTTGCTAAGTACTGGTTTACCGTCAATTGAATTGAATGGGCGTCGCCGTGCAGGAAGCACAAGATCGAGCGCCGAATCACTGTTTTACAAAATGGGCCTTACGCCGCAGGAGCAATGATATGGGTGATTGGGCACAACGCGGGGATGCCGACTCCAAACTGGACACATTTCGCAGAGCGGTGTGCAAGGAGTTTGGCCATAACCTCGAGAAGGCGACCCCTTCGAACGTGCGCGATTTTTTGGACCGCCACCAGGAGCGCCTTTTCGAGGGAGCTTCCAGCGATCGCTTCATACTCAATGAGCCGAAGACGACATACGAGGAGATCCTCAAGGACTTCTTTGTCCGCGTACTGGAGCGCCCAAGCGACGAGGCGCTGATATTGTTGTGGACGCTGGCCTTTGAAATGTCCTTCTTCAACATCGAACAGCATGCCGCGGAGCGACTCCAATCCCTGTTCGGCGACTCAGTTGACGGGCGTGACCGCGAGTGAGGCCGCCACGATGAGATCCGGCGGCGCACAGGACCGTCTCGGACCTTACATTTTGCGCGAACCCCTTGGCCACGGACCCGCAGGTATCGTGTACCGCGCAACAGAGAGCGACACGGGACGCGAGATAGCTTTGAAGGTGGTTGCTTTGACGCCGGACACCGGGGGCGACAGTCTGCTCCGTGATCTCAAGGCAACCAACGACATCCATATCGCCACGAGCCTGCGCCATCCCGGGATCGTTCGCGTTCACCACGTTGATGCAATAGATGGATCAACCGCGACCGAAATGGAGTACGTCCGTGGCATGAGCCTCCGGGATCTGCTGAGCATTGCGGGCCGCATCCCGCCCGAACGCGCAATCGTCATTGCCTGCCAGGCGCTTGATTCGTTGGCGTATGCACACGCCCGCCGCGCCGTGCACAGCAACCTGAAACCTACAAACATCCTCATTCGCCACGACGGTCTCGCCCAAATTTCGGATTTCGGATTTCGCAATCACTGCCCCAACCAGAGTACCACGCATGCCGCCCCCATACACAGCTATGCCGCGCCCGAAGAGCTTGACGACGCCGATCCGCCCGACCGGCGAAGCGACATATGGTCCATCGGAGTAGTGCTCTTTCAAATGCTATGCGGCAGACTGCCGTTTCCCGTCACCGACCCCCACGATCGGGCTGCCTGGCGACGAGGACTGCGTGCCAACCCACCGACAGCGATTGCGAAATTCCTGCCCGATGCGCCGGGTGCGCTCGAAGCGATACTCGATCGCGCCCTTCAATACAAATGCGCGGACCGCTTTCAGACGTGCCGTGAGTTCCTAAATGCCCTCTATGCAACCGGTTTGTGCGCGGGTATGGACGAGAACGAGGAAGAGAATGAGGATCGGCAGGAAGCCACCTACAAGCGGATCGACAACCGCCTCAGAGCAGAGATACCTGCCGATGAAGAGACCGCCCTACCGGAGCTACTAAGAGCCTTTTCGCAGTCGAATCCGGATTGGGAAGACAGTGTGGCACTGCTCCGCCATTCCGACGTAATTAAGCCGCCGGAGGAACAGATCGCCCCGCCGGAGCCTCATGCAATCGCACTGACGGCCGAAGAGGTAGACCAATTGGAGAAGATCGAGACGCGGCTAAAGTCGCTTCTCACGCAGGACGAGATTCCCGTTGAAGCCGAGTCTCTCCTCGACCTGGATGGCACCATTCGGGGCGCTCTATTTAAGACCGCTGTAGTGAATCAGTCGCGCAGCTTGGAACGGGCATCCAATTCATCTACATTATCGCCGGACGCATCACTCCACCGAAAGGTCAACACATCTCCAATCGTCAACGCGCGGGATGGCGCCGAGATGGAGCTGATTCCAGCCGGTGAATTTACGATGGGAAGCAACGGCTTTTCCGAGGACAATACTCCGGAACGTCGCATAACACTCGCTGATTACTACATGTACCGATATCCGGTAACAGTGGCACAATACCGCAAATACTGCGAGGAGACGGCCTATCCGATGCCGTACGCGTACTGGCGCTGCGAGGAGACGGACCCCATCGTTGGCGTCACGTGGGACGAAGCTCAATCCTATTGCGAGTGGGCGGGAATACGACTGCCTACGGAGGCGCAATGGGAAAAGGCGGCGCGTGGCTGCGACGGCCTTACGTTTCCGTGGGGCAATCAATTCGATCAACGTTCCAACCATAGGCTCATACCCAAGAATTCGGGCAGGACGAGTCCGGTTGGCAGCTGCCCATCCGGTGCAAGTCCCTATGGGCTAATGGACATGGTCGGCAACATCCAACAGTGGTGCCTCGACCTCTACGATTCGGACTACTACAAATCCGCGCCGGTCGAGAATCCTCCCGGGCCTGCAATAGGCACAGGTGGGCGCGCCACAAAATCGGGCCTTGTCCAAAAGCTGTTTAACAAGAACATGCCCCAATCGACAAGTGGCGTCGATCAGCGAGTTGTTCGAGGCAGCAGTTGGAAGGATTTCCACGAATCGTTTGCCTTTTCGTTTCGCCGGGAGACGTATTCGCCGGGTGTAAGACTTCCCTGGGTCGGCTTTAGGTGCGTCTCCCCTGGCCCAATACCTTTGGAATAGACCGTTCGACCATTTGACGCAGTCAGAGGTTAGGGTTATAATAGAAATCCAGGTGCGCGGGGGCGTAGTCCAATGGCAGAGACAGCAGACTTAAAATCTGTCAAGTGCGGGTTCGAATCCCGCCGCCCCTATCAGGATGGGCATTCGGCATTAGGCGGGTACCCGCGCGCGGGTGGGCAGTCGTGAAATCCAATCGGCCATGTGCCATAATTGATGCCCTCGCGGCACTTCCAATTGTCCCAATCCCCTACGTTGCCTCCGGATAGGAACCCAGAACGCGCACCATCAATGACTGCTCCTTCAATAAATTTATGGCTTTCGTCACTTGTGCGTCGCGCGTGTGGCCCTGCACGTCGATGTAGAACAGGTACTGCCAGGCTTCGGTTTTGGTCGGTCTGGACTCTATCATCGTGAGATTGACGTCGTACTTCTCGAATGCGTTCAGCGCGTGAGCCAGTTGGCCCGGCTTGTTGTGAAGACTGAACATAAGAGACGTTTTGTCCTTACCGGTCGGGTCCGGCTCGTTGTAGCCAAGGATGAGGAAGCGCGTTCGGTTGGATGGATTGTCCTCGATATGGTCGCATTTGATCGGCAGCTCGCAGCGCTCCGCCGCGAGCCAAGTGGCAATCGCGGCGGCGTCCGGTTCTCGCGCAGCCATTTCGGCGGCTCGAACGGTGCTTGAAACTTCCACCTTCTCAACTTGCGGAAGGTGGTTGTTCAGCCATTGCCGACATTGTGCTAGCGGCTGAAAGTGACTATAAAGTCGCTTTACCTGGCTCAAATTCTCACAGCGTGTTAGCAGGTTGTGCGTAATAGGCTGGTAGACTTCGGATACTACTCTCAAATTGGAGTTCATGAAGGTATCCAGGGTCTCAGGAACCACCCCGGCCCAGGAGTTCTCCACGGGAACGATTCCGTAGTCCGCATGGCTTCGCTCCACCTGAACAAAGACATCGGCGATGGTGTCGGTACCCACGAAGCGGGAAGAATTACCGAAGCGCGCGATACTTGCCAGGTGACTGAAAGTGCCTTCGGGACCGAGGAACGCAATCGTCAGCGGCTTCTCCAGCGAGATGCACGCGGAGATGATCTCTTTGTAGATGGACCGAACGGCGGCCGGTTCCAGCGGACCTTTGTTCAGCGACAGCAGCCGCTTATATACGATATGCTCCCGTTCGGGGGTAAAATAGTGGGACCGCGTGTTAGATTTTGCCTGACCAATCTGTTGGGCCAGGTGCGCGCGACGGTTCAGAAGAGCGATTACTTGCTCGTCAATTCGATCGATCTCTTTGCGCCATTCCGGCAGGCTCATTCTCTGTACTGTCCTTCGTGTGCAGGGTGCGTTTCTATGCGGCCAGGGCGCCCGCAGGTTACGGCAGTTCCAACTCCGCCCAAACGGGTAAGGCGTGGCCGCCATAGCCCGTTGATTCCCCGTTCGTTGGCGCTTTTCCTGCCGGACGGCATTTGAGGAAGGAATCCGATTAAGCTTATGGCCCGTGGCGGTTGGTTTGGCAGAACGAATAAGAACGGTGCTTCGCAGGCAGTTGTTCCGGATGGTCTCTGGAACAAATGTCCACGATGCAATGAGATATCGTTTGCGCGTGATGTAGAGCGGAATTTGCAAGTCTGCCCAAAGTGTGACTACCATCATAAATTACAAGCAAGGGAGCGCCTCGATCTTACCGTCGACGAAGGAAGTTTCGTCGAGATCGACGCCCACATAACCTCAGTAGATCCGCTCAGTTTTCCTGAATATGCAGATAAGATAGGCCGCGCTCGTGCCAAGACGGGCCTAGTGGATGCAATCCTAACGGGTTACGCGAAAATTGACGGTCAGCCGACTATTATCGGCGCGGCCGATTTCGCGTTTATGGGTGGCTCGATGGGGAGCGTCGTGGGTGAAAAGATCGTTCGCGCGATGGAACGCGCCATCGACGAGAGACTTCCCGTAACGCTTTTCACGGCGAATGGTGGAGGCGCGCGAATGCAAGAGGGCCTTATTTCGCTCATGCAGATGGCAAAAACTAGTGCCGCCGTGGCAAGGTTGGATAAGGAGGCGGTCCCCTATATCGTTGTTCTCACGGATCCGACGATGGCGGGAGTTTATGCCTCATACGCATCGCTTGGCGACATTATATTCGCGGAGCCAGGCGCGCTTATTGGTTTCGCGGGCAGGCGGGTCGGCAATCAGGATATGGGCGTAAAGCTGCCGGACGATTTTCAGACCGCTGAATTTCAGTTCCGATGCGGCATGGTCGATCGCGTAGTGCCTCGCAAAGAGCTGCGAACGGTCCTGGGAAAGACGCTAGCCATGCTGTCTGGAGAGCGGGTCAATGTCCAGTAATCCGCTAGACTATGAGAATGACATTTCAGATCTCGATCAACTGATCGCAGAACTCAGGCAGATGGCACGCAACCCCGACGTTCGCGCCGACGCTCAGGCAAGGGGGATTGATATCGAAGCCAAAATAGCTGAAGTCGAAGTCCAGCGGGAAGATAAGCTGAGGCTGATATTCTCCGCGATGACGCCGTGGAACGAGGTTCAAATGGCGCGGCACAAGGACCGGCCTTACACGCTGGATTTCATTCGGATGATATTCGATGACTTCCTGGAACTACATGGAGATCGAACAAATGCCGACGACCCCGCGATCGTCGGCGGCCTTGCAAGCTTTCAGGGCGTTCCAGTTTTCGTGATCGGCCACCAGAAGGGGCGAGATCTCAAAGAGCGCCAGAAGCGCAATTTCGGCAGCGCCCGCCCTGCCGGTTTTCGCAAGGCGCTTCGGCTGATGAAAATGGCGGAGAAATTCCGCAAACCTATTGTCGTGTTCGTCGACACTCCCGCCGCGGAAGCCAATCTGATGGCCGAAGAAGAGGGCATCAGCACGACGATCGCGGTCTGCCTGCGTGAGATGGTGATGCTTCGCGTGCCCGTGATAGTCGCGGTAATCGGCGAAGGCGGCAGCGGAGGCGCCCTTGGCATCGCCGTGGGCGATCGAGTACTGATGCTGGAACACGCCGTCTATTCGGTTATACCGCCAGAGGGCTGCGCCGCAATATTGTGGAACGACCGCAATCGGGCTTCCGAAGCTGCGGCGGCGTTGAAACTGACCGCGCGCCACGC
>JAYTEU010000685.1:0-5994 GCA_043734985.1 Chthonomonadaceae bacterium | reverse complement strand
GCAGATATCGGCCGGGAGATTCCCGCCGACCTGTACGAGGCGGTCGCGGAAGTGCTCGCGTTCGTCTATCAGATCAAACAGAGGAGAGCGCCGGGAGCGGTCAGATAGTCAGGTAGGGAGGAAATCCACGGCTACGCACTTAGGTGGAGACGGAACACGCAGCGTTAGGTGCGCCTGCCTCCCTGCCGCTCCGAACGGATAGCTGCATTTCAAACTGCTCGCTAACCCGCAAGTAACTCGCTCACCCATCGGCCGCTTACCTGGCTTATCTCTTCCAAAACCTCCTCCTCCGTGCGTCCCGACCGCTTCTGCACGTGGTAGCCGTGATCGGCGGCGTCCAGCCAGTGCATGGTCCACAAGCTGCTCAGCTCCGCGAGCGCCGACTCCATCTTCTCTCGCAGGCACAGCTCGTCCCGCGCGCCGTTAAGGCAGAGCGCAGGAACGGGGATCGATCCCAGGTGCGCATTGCGAAGATTCTCCGGCTGGCCTGCGGGGTGCAGCGGATAGGCGAGGAGCAGCAGACCGTCGCAGGGGAAACCCTCCGAGGCGAGGTGAGACGCAGCACGGCCTCCCATCGAGTGACCGCCGATGAAGAGGTGCGAGGGGTTTAGCTCACTGCGAGTCCTCTCTACGACCGCCTGAAAGCACTCTGTCAGGCGCGGCATTCGGTCAGGCGGGTTTCGCTTCTGCTCCGAGTAGAGAAAATTGAACCGCACCACGGAGAGGCCCGCTTTGCCGAGCGCCCCGGCCAGGTTCTGCATCGTGCGATGCTCCATATTCGTGCTCGCGCCGTGCCCCAGCACGATAACCGGACCGCCCGCAGAGGCGTCGCGTCGCGTCACCAGCGCGGAGGTCGTCCGTTCGCCTACATTCACGGTCCAGCGCTCTTCCGGCTCCATTCGTGTCTCCTTCCATCGCGGACGCGCCATCAGAGGAGTAAAGAGGACGCCCGTTCGTTTCAATCCTTCACTGTGCGATCGGGTTAATCCGTTCTCGCAGATTGCCCGTGGCACCCAGGGGGTACCCGAAGTCCTCGGCACGGGAACACAGAATGTCCGCCTACGCGGACTCCGCATCGAGTCCGCGTAGGCGGACTTAGCGTTTTCACCAGGCGAGGAATTTATTCCCACACCGAAAACAGGATGGCTCTGCCACTTTGCGCTCCTGTCGGCAGGACGTCTGTTTGATATTACCGCTCGCCGCCGACGTGAACGGCGGGCCGAACGGCGGCATCCGGCTCTGCCCTGCGCAGGACTTCGTGCGTGATCGGTGCGGTGTCGCCTTCGCCCAGGGCTATATACCGCAGAAGGAATACGAGAGGGTTGCCCTCGGACCAACTGAAGTAGGCATGAATCGACTTTCCGACAGCGTCTCTGAGGTGGAGCAGAATGGCGGCGATCGTGTTGGGAACGGCAGGGCTCTTCACCCGCAGTATGCGAAAACCCGCGATCTCCTCGCCGCACACGCAGAGCGTATCCGTGAACTCGGACGCGTCGCTGATTTCAACCTCTAGAAACAGGACCGGAGCCTCACTGGGAATGCGATTAGACTCCCGCTGCGATTTCTCCTTCAGGCGGTACTCCTGCTCGTCGCCCGCCTGCCGCTTGTTCGCGATAATGTGCAGCTCCTCCGACTCGAGCCCAGCGAGAAAGCGCTTCGCGGTTTCGTCGAATTCGATCGTCTCGACGCGCAGTTCCGTGGTGCGCCAGACCCGCGACAGCAAAGACGTCACTACGATCGACCCGATGAAGAACGACGCGATCTTGATCCCGTCCGGGCGCTCGATGACGTTGGCGACCGTGGTGTATACGAATACCAGGGCGATCGTCCCAAAGGCCGCCGCCGCGGGGCGCTTGTTCCGCCGCCAGGCTGAGATCGTGACAGCGCATGCGGCGGAAGTCATCAGGACCAGAACCCCGGTGGCGTACGCCCCGCCCTGCGCGTTGACGTCGGCCTTGAAGTAGACCGTGACCGCGAACGCGACGGCAGTGAATACCATGGCGAGGGGTCTTGTGGCGCGAGTCCAGTCCGGGGCCATGCCGTAGCGCGGCAGGTAGCGCGGCACGATGTTCAGGAGGCCCGCCAGCGCAGACGCGCCCGCAAACCAGAGGATCAGGATGGTGCTTGCGTCGTACGCCGTCCCGAATCCGTCGCCGAGGAACTGGTGGGCCAGGTAGGCCAGCGCGCGGCCGTTTGCCTTGCCCGCGGGATGCCCATGCCCTTCTGCTTCGAATTCGTGCGGCGGGATAAGTAGCGTGGTGACGAGGCTGCTGGTGATCAGGAAGACGCTCATGATAACGGCGGCGGCGAACAGCAGTTTACGCGTGTTCTGTATTCGCGTGATGGGCCGTTCGTGAGGCTCCGAATCGTCGCCTTTCACCAGAGGCATAAGCGCCACGCCGGTCTCGAAGCCCGACAGCCCGAGCGCCAGCTTCGGAAAGACCATCAGCGCCACGCCGATCATGGCAAGCGGACTGCCGTGAGACGCAAAGAGCGCCTGCTTCCAGTTCACGAAGACGACGGGATGCTGGAACAGGTGCATCAGCCCTACCCCAATGACGATGGCGTTCAGCGCCAGGTACACGGCAACGAGGCCGACCGCGATGCCCATCGCCTCCTTGAATCCCTTGAGAAAGATCGCCCCGAGCAGCGCTATGAGGAAGATGGTGACGCCGACCTCGTGCCCATGCGTAAAGGGATGGGTAAAGGGGTTCTCGACGATATGCGCGGTCGCATCGGCTGCCGAAAGCGTGATGGTGATAATGAAGTCGGTGGCGACGAAACCGAGCAGGCAGAGTACGAACAGCTTGCCGAGCCACGAGCCGATAAGCCGCTCCAGCATGGCGATCGAACCCTCGCCGTGCGGGCTCTCGGACGCGACCTGCCGGTAGATGGGCAGCGCTCCAAGCAGGGTCAGCAGCACCAGCACGAGCGTGGCGACCGGCGAAAGCAGCCCGGCGGCTAGGGCCGCTATGCCCGGCTGGTAGCCGAGCGTGGAAAAGTAGTCGACCCCGGTAAGGCACATGACCTGCCACCACGGATGCGCATGACGGGGGTTCTCCTTCTCATAAGGACCGCTGCCCTCATCGACCAGCCCCTGAAAAAACCAGCGCTTGAATCCGGAAACGGGTTTCGTCTCTGCCGAAGGCTTTTGCATGCTTTTACCCTGCGTAACTTGGTGTGTCCACATCCTACCCGGATTTCGGGCCAATCGAGCAGATCGTTACAGGCGCGATTGAGTTCCGGCAATTTTCCGGCGGGCCGGGGCGGATTTTCCACGAAACACACGAACACCACGAAATGGGTTACAACGGGGGATGTTAGCTTATGCAACGAATTTGCCGATATTGTCCTTCGTCTCCAATTGATTCGCGATGCGTCAGATTCAGTCCACCGCCTCGTCCGTGGACCGCAACAGTTCCCCGGCGGGGCCGGCCATCCCAGCGTGTGCCGCGCGAAGAAGTTCGGTGGGAGTTGCGGCGGGCCGATCGGAACCGCGCAGTAGGATGTCTTCGGCTGGAAGGGCGGCGGTCTGTTCGTCGACGGGCGGGACGTAGAGAATTTCCTGCGATTTCGAGTGTGATTTAGCGGCTGTTATGAAGCCGGCGACGGTGGCGAGGCCGCTGATAATTGTTCCAAAAATTGCTGCAATAAGTGATCTGTCGCGGAAACCGAAGTATAAAATTGAAGCGAATACTCCACCGACACAGCCTACAGTGAGCAATGCGGAGAAGAGGCACAGAGCGATCCCGCCCAGGTTCGTCGATTTCAGCGCGGTCTTTGCGAGTATGTATCCCCGCCGCTTCTTCGCCGCATCGTGCCTAGGTCCCTTGTGCGTCTGGTTGGTCATCGCGCTTTGACTCCCGTAACAATCCCGATTGCTGCCTCGATGGTAGCACTTCAACTCCATTATGTTCCAGAAGGGCCGTAAATACTCCTACCGGCAAATAGTCCCATTTAGTAGAAGGCGCTCCGTTTAACCTGGATCAACTTAGTCCGCGAAGGCCGGGCGTCCTTCGGGCGATTCTGTTTTCACCAGGCGAGGAATTTCTTCCCACGCCGCTCTACGCCAAAACTCCCGCCCTATTGACTATACTGATATAAGGCAAGTCTAGCGCCTACTGCCCGTTAAAGAAACCGAGCCTCAGATTTGAAACGAAGGCGACCACGCAAAACCTGGCTACTGTTGGCAATGCCCCTCCCGGTAGTGGTAGCAGCAACCATCTCCATCGGTCTAAATTATCGCCAGGCCCGCCTCGACTCCGCACTGATAATAGCGATCAAGGATCGAAAATCCGACCGCGCCATCCAACTCTTAAACCAGGGGGCGAACGCAAATGCCACCGACGATCCTGATAGGCCCACAACCTTTCAGGCGATGTTGTCCGAGTTTTTGAGGAGATTTCGGGATGGAGCGAAGCCTCAGCAATCACGTAATTCTGCACTAATACTTGCGTGCATAGAAGAACCAAGCCCACGCTATGGTGGTGGCAACGATCCTAAACTCTTTGAGGTGTTGCTTGAGCATGGCGCAAAGGCTAACACTTGTAATGCCGATAGCACGAGATCTGCCCTGGACTTTCAGGCCATGTTTGGGTCCATGGAGACAGTTTCTCTGCTTCTCAAGTATGGCGCGGATCCTAACTGGATCATCGAAAGACCACCTATTAATTACGCTACCAATTGGGCTCGATTGGACATCGCGAAAGTCTTACTTGACCACGGGGCGAATATCAACGGGAGCGATAGGACTGGTTGGACAGCGCTCCACCTTGCTGTCCGAAGGCCAATACACGTGTTGAATTGGTTAATCTCCAATCACGCGGATGTTAACGCTCGCAATCAAGATGGAGATACACCCCTCATGACTGCTTCTTCCTATTCTCTGACGCAACCAGTCAGAGTGCTAATTGAAAATGGCGCAGACGTATCAATCAAGGACAACAACGGGCAAACTGCCATCAACATCGCAAAAGGCGTGAGAGCGTCCCGCGAAAAGCGCGAGATCGTTGGCATACTCACCGAAGCAGCAAAGCAACCACCCAATAGACCTGACCCCGACCCCTAAACCCTGAATAAACCCACGACGCACGCGAAGGAATGGCCGATGCCGCCCTCCACACCGCTACATCGCGTCTATCTAGCGGAAAGTGATCGAGCAGGACAAACAGCGGGTGCAAGGGAAAAGGGAAGAGCCTTTACTCTTGTCTGCATCGTAAGGAGAGCGTTATGTCCAATTCACTGCGCCGCACTGCGGCTGCGATTCTTGTGTGTACTGCCATCGCCGGATGTTTGGGAATTGCCGTCGCCCGCCAAACGCCTGGGACCAATGAGACTGCTTGCTTAAGCAATCTTAAACAGATGAGTTTGGCCTTAACGATGTATACCCAGGACTATGACGAGAGGCTGCCGCCGATGCAATCCATGGCGGGTACGCAGAAGTGCATCGAGCCTTATATTAGGAACAGGCAGGTATTCAACTGCCCGGCGACCACGAAACCCTACAAGATCAATACGGCTCTCAGCGGCAAGCTGCTGGCAGTTATCGCGGAACCTTCCAAGGCGGTCACCTTCTACGATGCCCTTCCCCATCAAGACACTCAATTTTCGGTGGCATACCTTGACGGGCATGTAAAACGCGAGGCCAAGGCTCCTAATCTAGCGGTCAAATTCGTCGCGAAGAAAGCTCGCGCAGCTACTAAGAAACCGCGTTCCATGCGGTAAATTTGTCGATGCGGAACATTTGTCAATCCTCGAACGCCGGCGGGAAGCTGAAGGAGCCTTGCACACCCTCCAGTCTATCGCGCCGGTGCAGGCGGAGCCATAAAGACGTCCCCCTGCGCTTAGAGAGTGTGCCAAAACGCCCCCTGGCCCTCCACCCGCGCGCGGGTACCCGGTCCGGGGGGACTGGCCGGCATATCGCGGTACTCTTCCCCCAGAATTGCGGGTGCCCTCTGGGCGTGGGGGGCGCTTTTTGCACACATTGATAGAATT
>JAYTEU010000684.1:0-3047 GCA_043734985.1 Chthonomonadaceae bacterium | reverse complement strand
CGCATCGCGAAGCGTTCCGTTAGCGGAAGTTCGCCATCCAGATAGGCTTTCAGGCCGGCCTGTTTCTCCCGGCAACTGTTTATAGCGCTGTTACTGATCTCAGTCTTCCGATCTTACTTTCACTATCGTTCGCGTTCACCTACCGGATTAGGGCAGAGAGCCGGGCTGTCCTGTACGTAGGCTCCCAGCAGTCCGCGCAGACGCCGGAACGCGTGGAACAGGCGGGATTTCACGGTCCCGATGGGAATCTGGAGCGTGTTGGCGCACTCCTGGTAGGTCATTCCCTGGATCTCGCACAGGACCACCACATCGTGATGCGAGGGCGTCAGCTCGCCGAGGGCGGCGAGCACCTGCTGGGCGAGCTCCGCCTTTTCGACCGACGCCACCGGGTCCATGCGCCAATCGTCGTCCGCCGCCTCCGAAAACTGCTCGTCGAACTCAACGGTGTCCGGCCGCTGCTTCTGGCGGTACTTCCAGCAGTGGTTCAGCGCCACCCGATATATCCAGGTCGAGAGCGCGGCCTCGCCCCGATAGGCGCCGATGCTGCGGTGCAGGTCGCAGAATATCTCCTGGGTCACGTCCTCCCCGTCGGCCGGATTTTCGACGTAGCGGCGCACAAGCCGATGCACGCGGGCTCCGTAGGTATCCACGAACTCCTCGAAGGCCCGCTGCTCGCCTCTAGTTATGCGCTGCGCCAGATCTACGTCCCTATGCACCGCGGGTATTCCTCAGCAGGCTTTCCGCCTGATTCACATAGATTAGGGGCCAGTTTACAACGAATTGTTCAATAGTTGCGCGAATTGACGTATTATGACTAATGATCCCGAGAGAGGAACCCGTTATGCCGCTCCATGCAGAACTTCATCGGCACCTCGGCGGCGCCATCGTCCCGCGCATCTTCTGGCGATATATTCACCGCAAAGGCCATCCGCTCGCCGAGGATTTCCCGGAATACGAACAGTTCGAAGCTTTTATCACGCGCCCGCGCAGCAGTCTGACGGAGTTCCTGGAGCTTCACACACTGGTCGAGCACGTCCAGCGCGTGGAGGCTATCCCCTATTTTGTCACGAAGCTGGTTCGGGGCGCCTATGTCTTCGAGGGGATCCTCTATCTCGAATTGCGGCATACGCCCTACTATCGCACGGACCCGGATGCGAGCGAGGCCGACAGGATCGCGCAGATGCGCGAAATCGTCGATGTCATCGCAGAATCGAGCCGACTCCAATCCTATCCACTTATTCTCAAACAGATTCTCTGCATGCATAGCCGGCTGCCGCTGCACATTAACCGCGCCATCATCGACCTGGCCGCGAAGGAGCGTAACAAGGTCTGCGGAATAGATCTCGGAGGCCCGGACGTCCTGTATCGCGGTCAACTGGACGGTTTGATCGAGCTTTTCCAATATGCGAAGTCGCTCGACATCAAGACGACGTGCCACCTGTTCGAGACGACGAACGGGTTCTATCCGGAACTGCTGCCCTACCTCAATCGGATCGGCCACGGTATCCAGATTCCGTTGCACCGGCCCGACTTGCTGCCCTCGATCTCAGAGCGCGGACAGTGCCTGGAGGTGTGTCCGACATCTTACCTTAAAACGAATACGCTGGCCGACCTGAGCCCGCTGAAAACCGTGTTCGCCCGCTGCGAGGAGGCGGGAGTGGACATCGCCATCTGCACGGACAACCCGGGACTGCACAACGTGAGGCTTCCCTTCGAGTACGAGACCCTGCTCACTCAGGACGTGATCGACTTCAGCACGCTGCGGAACTGCCAGGACGCGGCCTATCGCCACGCCTTCGCCTGGCCGCACCGGGACCCGCCCGACAGCCTATTATATCACCTGGCGGATGTGGCGGCAACGGGTTCAGTTTGAGCGATATCTTGAGATGGACGCAATATAGACGCGGGGTTAAAACCCCGGTCTAAGTTTGCGAAGTCCGCCTGCGCGGACTCAATGCCGAACCCGGGTGCCCTCTGGGCGATGACGGGTTTTGAAGAGTTAGAACAATTCATTGCCGCGCTCGCGAGCATAGTTAATACTACAATTGGAGGGTTTGATGCGCAAACTGTTTATGGATCTTGGGACTCGCGTGCGGAGAGGCACGGTGATCGGGCTTCCTGTTTTGGCCGTGCTTGGTGTTGCTGTTGGGATGGGATGCGGGCCTTCTGAAAGCAAGCCCTCCGGAGGCGACTCAGGCAAGGCTGCTCCCGCGGGCGGAGGGTTCAAGGTCGCGCTTGTGACTACCGGGCCACGCACGGACGGCGGCTGGAATGCGGGGGCGTTTAAGGGCCTGGAGGAGGTCAAGAGCGCACTGTCGCTGGCGGACTCCGACATCGCGTCGGTCGATAACCAGAAGTCGGCGGGCGAGCAGGAGGAGAGCCTTCGGGCGTTCGCAACCAAGAATTTCAATATCGTAATCGGGCATGGCCACGAATACGATGAGATCGCGCACAAGATCGAAAAGGACTTTCCAAAGACGATCTTCATAGTGTCCTCGGGCGAAAAAACCGGCACGAACACGACGCCTATCGTTCTGCAGCTTGAGGACGGCGCGTATCTGGAGGGAATGCTGGCCGCCGGAATGAGCAAGACGGGCAAGCTAGCCGAAGTCGGCGCCGACGCGATACCGCCGGTGAAGAGCGTTTTCGCCGCCTTTGAGAAGGGCGCCCGCGCTGTCAATCCCAAGATAGTTATCCTTCCGGCCGTCTACACGAATAGCTGGGACGATCCGAACAAGGCGAAGCAGGCCACGATCCCACTGATCGACCAGGGCGCCGATGTGATCATGCAGGATGTCGATGCGGGGGCGCAGGGAGTCTTTGGAGCCGTTCAGGAGGCTAACAAGCGTGGCAAGGCTGTCTACGCATTGGGCACCAACAACGATCAGAACGCCGCCGCCCCGGACGTGATCCTTGCGAGTGCGCCCATCTACATCGGCAAAGCGTACGTGGCCATTGCCAAGGAGGTCAAAGCGGGCGCATTCAAGCCGAGCGACAAGCCGTGGGATATGAAGAGCGAAACCATCGGCTTCGTGCTCAATCCCAAG
>JAYTEU010000683.1:0-12181 GCA_043734985.1 Chthonomonadaceae bacterium | reverse complement strand
GGGGTGTGGCGGCGCGAGAACCTTTCCAGCGCTCTTGGCAACGGCTCGCTCGGGCCGGAAGAGCTGGTTCTTTCCGATCAGCGGCGGCAGGCGATCCTGGATGCCCAGTGCCTCCTCGTGGCTCACTGCGAGCGCATGGGAAGCTGCATGGCTATTCTGGACCCGCTTCCCGGCCTCAGCCCGCAGCAGATGAACGATACCACGATGTCCACGCCCTACAATAGCGATCACGGCCAGGGCGCTATCTACTACCCCTGGATCAAGATTTCCGACCCGGTGAATCGCGGCCATCAGATGCTCTGCCCGCCGTCTGGGCACGTCGCGGGCGTCTGGGCGAGGGTCGGCGTCGAGCGGGGCGTACACAAGGCGCCCGCGAACGAGGTGATCTTCGGGGCGGTCGACATGGAGTACGATACCTCCAAGGGCGAGCAGGAGGTTCTCAATCCGAATGGGATCAACTGCATTCGCGCCTTTCCGGGCCGCGGTATCCGAATCTGGGGCGCGCGTACGCTTGCCACCGTCGCCAACCCGTCCTGGAAGTATGTCAATGTCCGGCGCCTGTTCAACTACCTGGAGCAGTCGCTCGACCGCAACCTGCAATGGGTGGTCTTCGAGCCGAACGACGACGACCTGTGGGCGCGTGTGCGGCGCAACATCTCCGCCTTCCTCTGGACCGAGTGGAAGGAAGGGAAGCTGTTCGGCGTGGTGCCGGAAGAGGCGTTCTACGTGAAGTGCGACAGGGAGACGAATCCGCCGGAGATGGTCGATCTGGGGCGATTATACTGCGAGATCGGCGTCAATCCTGTAAAACCGGCCGAGTTTGTAATTATCCGGATCGGGCAGTGGTCCGGCGGAAGCAGTCTGGCCGAGCAGTAGTCACGATGTCGGAACAGGAGAATTCCTCATGGCAGAAGTCATTGGCGCATTGCGTTGGTACCTTGAAATAGACGGAATTACTGAGGGCGTCTTCCGCGAAGTCAGTGGATTGGACTCGGAGACGGAAGTCATCGAGCATCGTATCACCGGCAAGGGCGGCAACCTCGTCGTGCATAAGGTGCCGGGCGCTCTCAAATGGACGAACATAGTCCTGAAGCGTGGCATCACCGACGATACCAAGTTGCACGAGTGGCGCAAGAAGATCGAGGATGGCCTGATTGAATCCAATCGGAAGAACGGCACAATCACTTGCTATGCTCCAGATGGGAAAGCCGTCTGTCGATATACGTTCGTCAAGGCCTGGCCATGCAAGTGGAAAGGTCCCGGCCTGGACGCCTCCAAGAACGAGCTGGCTATTGAAGAGATCGAATTAACGCATGAGGGATTGAAGCGCCTCCAATAGAAATCGGGGAAGAGCGGACTAGATGAACAGACCATCGACAGGAATCGGTCTCCAGACCGAATACGAGTTCACCCTGCCGCGCGGCTACATCGGCCCGGACGGTACGCTTCATAAAAAGGGTGTGATGCGGCTGGCAACCGCCATGGACGAAATCGCGCCGCTTCGCGATCCACGCGTCCGTGCCAATCAGGCCTATCTCGTCATCATTCTGCTGGCGCGTGTTATCGTGCGACTCGGCACGGTCGAGGTCATCGATACGAGCGCCATCGAAAATCTCTTCTCCGCGGATCTCGCCTATCTTCAGGATTTCTATCGGAAGATAAACGACCTTGAGACCGACGGGGCCGCGGGGGGAGACGAAGGGCAGTCGGGGGAATAACGCGCTACCCCTCGAAGGCGTTGTACGAGGAGGTAGCCTATATCGCCTACCACTTCCACTGGTCGCTGGAGGAGATACTCCATCTGGAGCATGCCGAACGCCACCTTTGGATCGCGGAGATCAGCAAGATCAACCAACGCTTGACAGGGGGCGACTCCGGGTAGGAAAGGTCTTCCCGACGGTTCGCTCCCTCGTCTGTTTTGCACATCGAATCGAGTAGAACAAGAGCGATGACAGCGCCACTACACGGAGCGCCCAGGACGGGCCGAGGCGAAGCGGCGGCTCGCTTTGCAAGACGATTGTCCGACCGGCACGCCGGCCGCGCTACTCAGCGCCCGATCGGGCCCGCTTCGCTGCGCTTCGCAGATAGAATTTGCGCACAAGGACTGCGATTTCAGCGCCTGCTTGCGTTCGAGTCGCCAATGTGCCGGAGATGGCGCCGGGAGCCGGGCGCGCCACAGCGGATGTGGCTGGCGGCAGCCGCGCGCGTGGCCGGGACGATGCGCTTCCTGACCCCGAGGTTGCTGCGACGCCGTACCGGGCCTGTCGGCGATACAGCGTCTCGGCCTTTGCTCCGCGTACCGCAGCCAATCCTTGAATTCGGGCTGACTTCTCCACCCTCCCGCGCCATTCCGAACGTCAAGATTGCCCCGTTTGCCTCGAACGTTCCTCGATTTCGCTTCCTGGAGACCGTTCGGCACATCGGCACGCCTAACGTGCGTGAGCCTGTGTCGCCTTCGATCGGCCTCTCCCCAAAGTTTGTAGACCGGTCGCCTGGAACAGGCGGCGCACCACAAAGCAGTCGGAGGCTGCCGTCCTCTTTGCGGAAGCCGGACGGTGCGAGCAGCGCTGCCGACGCATTGCCTCGCACCTTTGGAGCGCTCCCTGCGCTGCTAAATCGACGTTTCAAACCGCGAGCGCCAATTACGCGAACGGCAGCAGGGGGAGCAGGCACGCTTTTAGGGCGCGGCGAATCATCACGCGCGCGGGTCGGAGCATTGGGAGCGAACGGGGACTTTCCGTCGCGTCTGCCTTCGAGCCTTCAGTTCGCCGCAGGCACATCTCAGCCGGGACGCGCGGGTTTGACCGCAAACGCAGGGGCCGGATTGTGGCAGTCGCGACGGTTCTCAGCGGATCGCGCCGCCCACCGTTCACCTCTCTCAGGCCGCCCGAGCGTTGCCGGTCCGGGCCTGAACCGTTTAGGCGTTGACGGGCGGGCGACTTCACGGGACATCGCGCCCGATGGGGCCGGGATAAGCCTCTCCGGAGGCCATCGGTGGCGTAAGTTCAGAACGCCGGTACTGCTTCGGCCGGGCTTGGCGGCATTAACGGACACTATTGCCGAATATCGCGCTTTGGGAGCCGGGGCCGGGGCACGCGAGATCGGTGCGCCGATGGAACGCGGACCGGGACTGTGGCGTCGTACAGGAATAGCAGCCGATTCGAGACGCCGGGCTCTCGGCGGCGATACGGTCCGCTTTCCCATTGGAACGTCACACCATCTCAAATTCGTTCGAGACGCTTCCCGCTATCGGCTTTTTCCGCAGGTACCAGGCGGCGATTTTGGCGGTTTGCGGCGGCGCGTACCGCTCCTTCGTCTCGGTAGCTTGACCGGCAGATTGGCGAGCCGAATCGCCGGGCTAACTGTCGCATCGCTGCCATATCGGAGCCGGGAACAGGCTATGCAGCGCGTGCCGGCCACGTTAGGACCGTACTGGGCGGTGGAGGCGCGTGGAGGAAGGGTGATCTCCGACCCTCCGGCACGGCTCGGGCAGAGGATTCGCACTCGATTCGCGGGCAAGCGAATGGCGGCGTTTCCGGCCGATTGGCGAAATGTAGCTGGAACCGCACTGTCTCACGTTACACGGGCAGCCAATTTTGCTTTCCGTGCCGGAATGCCTTCACTTTCCGGTTTACTCCGGCGGCGAAAGCGGGACGATGAGCAGCGGAGTGCAATCGACGCCGGAACATTGGCAGCGGCGCTTATCCGGTCACGCACTATTGGCGCGACTCTTTTCAGAAGAAGGCTCTTATCCCTGACTGCCGAACCGGCCGCCCGGAGACGCGACGGAGCGTCCTTCGCGGATCAGGGCAGCGTCGAGCGTTACTCTCACCCAGTTGTCGGACTGGAGCGGCTCGGCATATCCACGAAAAGAGGGTTCCGGCCGCAGTATTCCGTGTCGCTTTCCGAACTTGGCGCGGAGAAGTTGGGATCACGGGCGCGAACTGAGCTGGATCTGCCCACAGGGGATTTGCGCCTTTCTCGTTCGCGGTTTATGCGCGAACAATTACGCCCCGCGCGAGTTCGATCGCGGCCGTGGACCGGCGAGGCTGCCAGTCGTGACCGGCCATATCTGGGGCGCGGGCAGGGGACGGAATACAATCCGTCCGGCCCTCGAAGATTCGACAGGCACGAGGCTTCCGGGGATTATCTGACCGTCGAGCCACGGGAGACCGCGGGGATATTTGGAGCGACGCCATTCCGGCTATCACGCGCCGTTTCCGGCGCGCCGGATTCGTGGCGGCAGCACGAAATGCGGTCGGCACGGCGGGTAAGGGACCCGATGCAGGGACCTCGGCTGAAGATGTGGGAACGGGCGCAGCCGGGGCCGCGGTTGGGGACATCGGCCCGCCGGATGACCGTTGGCTCTAAGCCGACCCTGCTCGCGCCGGCGCAGCCCGAGGAGCGGGAGCCATATGCGAGATTGAGCCCGGCGCGCCTTGCCGCTCGCCTCAGCACGCGCAGCGCGGGCGGCAGGAGACTGGATTCTGCGATGCGAGCGAAGCTGAGCCCGCATCTTGGCTTTGATCCGCATTCGGCGCGCATTCATGAGGGCCCCGAAGTTACGGAGGCCGCGCGACAGCTTCGAGCCGACGCCTTTACGGTCGGTGGCGACGTATTTTTCGGCGCCCACCAGTTCAAGCCCGCCACGCTCCGAGGTCTGGGACTGCTCGCGCACGAACTGACGCATGTCGGCCAGCAGCGAAGGCTGGCGCCTTCACTGCGGTTCCATACGCCGCAGGGCGGGGATCAGATGGAGCACGAGGCGCAGCAGACGGCGCTGCAAGCCATTGCCGCGGAAGATGCGCCGGGGACCATGATGAATCCGGATGCGCGCGCGCCCCGCCCCAGCATGGCTTTCATCCCCGTTCAGGGTCTGGCGAAGGTCGGTGGATCTCCGTTGCCGTCCCATACCGCAACGGAGGAGCACGGTCCCGGCACGACGAATCCCGCGCCGCGCCACGCCGATCCCAAGGCGGTTGCGGACAAGGTTTACGAACTGATGAAGCATGAGTTGTCGCACCTCCGGCGCTTTAGCGGAGGGGGTAGAAGGTAAGAGGAGGAGGTCCTATGTCCGACACGATGATTGCTCGCACCAAAATCGGCCCCGGCGCGGGCGCTCCCCCGGAAAAGCCGCGCCCGGCGGACCCCCACATCGGCCTTCGGTTCTGGGTCCAGCTCGGCCAGATCGAGATCGCCGGCTTTCAGGAGTGCACGGGCCTGGGCATGGAGACGGAGGTGCTCGAGTATATCGAAGGCGGTCTCAACACCTACACGCACAAGCTGCCGGTGCGTGTGAAGCACAAGAACATCACCCTGAAACGCGGCCTGGACGCGGGCCAAGACCTGTACCGCTGGTACGTGGGCGCGATGAAGGGCGAGATCAAGCGGCAGAACATCTCGATCATCGTCTACGATTCGCAGGGACGCCAGGTCCGCAAATGGGATCTGCAGAAGGCGTGGCCGTGCAAGTGGACGGGCCCCGATCTTAAGACGGAACAGGGTGCAATTGCAATCGAAACGCTCGAAATCGCTCATGAAGGTCTGCTGCCCGCCTGATGGACGTATCGCCGGTCGTTACAACTGGATTGGGCGCTGGGGGCCTCAGACCGCCGCCTTCGTACTACCGGACCCGCCGGTTCCGGCAGGATCTGCATCGCCGGCTCACGCTGCCCGCACTGTCGCGCGCTGCCACGCCAAATCGGGTTGGGGACAACGGGCGGGCTGCGCTGCGGCTGGCCGAGCGCATCCAGGATCGGCACGGCTTCCGCTTGAAAGGCTCCACGCACGCTGCCGGGAGAGAGCGCCCGAGCGGCAGGCAGGCAATGGTCTACTCCTTGCCGCCGGAACTCGTTGCCGGGCAAGTTGAGGCCACTTTCGCGCGCCGCTCGGAGGCGATTACCGCACCGGAGCCCCTGGCACCGCGGAGTCTGGGAGTTCCGGTCGAACGCGAACGCGCCGATTTCGGCTTTCCCCTGTCGAGGCCCCCCGTCCCATTGGCCTCCTGGCTGGGTACGGCGCCGCCGACGCCTGAGCGGGCAGAGCGCCAACCGTTCCCGGCAGCGGTCCGAACGGCTGTTCCGGAGACGGCCCCTGCGTTCGTTCCGCCGGCGCTGCAAAATCCGCCGGACCGACCGATGGCCGCAGATGCGGTTCTCTGGCGGCGGAGCGCGCAGGCTCAGACGCCCCGACTCGGAATGCCGCTTCCGGTCAGCGTGGAGCAGCAGGCAGCAGAAGTGCAGTTGCCGCACGTTTCAGAGGACGCTCCTGCCCAACCGAAGAGTATTGCCCGCAGTATTGGAGTCGAACGCCGGGAGGGCACGGAGAGCAGGCAAACTCAGGCGACCGCGCCGACCACGTCCTTCAGCGCACCCGTTTCCGCGCCGCCTTCGGATTCGACGCAAAATCAAACGCGCTACGACCGATCGGACATCGAAACCGAGCGCGTCCCATCGCTGCCTTCGGATTCGACCGTGAGACGATCACCGGACATGTCACTGGCTTCTGTGGGCGTACCTGAAACCGATGTCCCGCACTCTCAAAATGCACCCGGGGAGGCGGATCCTCGGGACGCGCCGCATTCCGCTTTGCGCCTGGAAGCTCAGGTGGCTCCGCCGCAGGCTATTGCGGAGGCAGCCGTCCTGCGGAACGTCGAGTCAGCGGGTGAGGACGATCGCCGGATCGAGGAGATTACTCGCCCGATTCGGCCGCCGCAGCTTCCCCTATCGAGTGCCGGACAGACTGACGTAAGTCGCGCTCCGAGTGAGGATGCTCGATTCACGGAGAGCGGCCCGGTCGATCCGGAGCAGGTTCGGGGGCAGGAAGCACGGATGGCCTCGATCGACCGCCCGGCGCTCACGATGGCAAGGATTACCCCGGCCACCCAGGTGGAGCCCATGCCGACCATCGCGGCGCGAGACGGGGAGCGGCCCATACTCGATCTGTCCTCGAAGCAGTATGAGTCGTGGGAGAGGCCGGCATCGATAGTCGGCGTTCCGGCGCAAGCCACTGACGGCACGGTCCATCCTGCTCGCACGGTCGAACGCGAGCTGCAGCTCGCCCCGCTGCCTGGGCAGTTTTCGGATCGAACGGACGAAAAGACTGCCTTCAATGACCTCGTTGGCGCTGCGGAACTTCAGAGCGACTTTGCGCAAACCAGCGCGCCTCGGATGAACCTTGCGCCCATATCGACGCCCGCGGTCTTGGCGCCGATGGACGATACGACGGCATCCAACTCCTGGAGTCCTCAACGCGATTCGGCCGCCGTCGGTCAGCGAGGCATCGCGAATATCGGGTTCCGTTCGTTCGTTGGGGAGAGGTTTGCCGCCCTGTTCCAGCCCCGAGCGGACTGGTTCGATCGGCTGCCGGGCGCACTGCAAAGGGCGCCGAATCCAGCGAAGGGTTTGGCGATAGAAGTCCGTTGGCCCGGAAGGATTGACGGCACGGGAAAGCAGATTTCGGCTGCCGAGCAAGTACAGGCCATCGGCATTACCAAGACCCAACTGTCAAGGGAATGGGGACGGGCGGGGCGGCTCGTTTCCCCTTCGACGGTATCGACAATAGATCAGGGTATGAGCGCAGCGCCGGTTCATGATCACAAAAGTGAAGATTCCGACCGGAGTCGCGAAGCCGAGGAAGCGGGCCGCGCACTGGCGTTTCGGTCGCCGAAACTTCCCGGGTCGAGCAAGTGGGCAGCCGTGACACCTTCCCGTGATGGTGTGCTGCCTTTCGCGGCGCGGCAGGAGCCCGCCGATACCGAGAGTGTACCGTGGCGATCTGAACCGCGTAACCCGATGGCGGAACGTGCTCCGGTGCGGCTCTATCCCGCCGCGGGTGGAGGAGTCTTCGGCGGTGCGACCGATGGCCTGCTGATCCAGAGGTCGGCTGCCGGCTCCGGCCCGGAGGCGGCCGGCCCAGCGGCGGCCGCGCAGGCGCAGGAGGCAGGCGCGGGAGCGGCCGATCCGGCAGCGGGCGCCAACGACGTCCAACTGCTCGCGAATGAGGTCTGGTCTCTGTTGAAGCGTCGCCTGACGGTGGAGGCGGAGCGGCGGGGCGGATAGTCAGAGTTACTCTGGTTTCGGCGTGGGAATTAATTCCTCGCCTGATGAATACAAAATCGCCCAAAAAGGTACCCGGCCTTCGCGGACTGCAACTGGAGTCCGCGAAGGCGGACATAGCGTATTCGAGAGCCGAGGACTTCAGTCCCCACGGGCATCAGGCCAGAACTGAATGACTCTGGGCGGATAGTCTACACGTAAGGAAAACGGATTATGGGACTGGAAAAACTGATCATTCAAGACTCCGAGAAGCCGGACAAGAGGCTGACCTGCCTGTTCAATCCTTCGGAGTATTCCATTGCGAAGACCAATAACTGGAAGACCAAAGACAATGTGGGCAAGAATGTGCCGCAGGTAGATTTCACGGGCGGCGGGGCTAAGAGCCTCTCCATGACGCTGTTTTTCGACGTGCTGGAGGAGGCAGGCGCGGATGTACGGAAGTATACCGATCAACTCTGGGACCTGACGATGATCGACGAGTCCAAGAAGAACACCAAGACGAAACGTTCCCGCCCGCCGTTCTGCCACCTTACCTGGGGCAGGAACTGGACATTCAAGGCGGCGATCCTTAGCCTGACGGTGAAATACACGCTCTTCCGGGAAGACGGCACTCCTGTCCGCGCGACCGCCGATGTAAAGTTTCAGGAGGTCGAGGACGAAACGGAGCAGAAGGGCACCAACCCGACCTCCTTCGCGGAACCGGGGCGTAAGTGCCGCGTTCTGAAACCGCGCGATACGCTCGCCCAGATCGCCTACGAAGAGTACGGGGATCCGAAATACTGGCGCGTGCTGGCGGACCATAATCGGCTTGAGGATCCGCTTGCGCTTGCGCCCGGCATGATCCTCTCCGTTCTGCCGCTTTCTTAAGAGTGTGAATAAAAGCGCCCTCCAGCCCTCCACCCGCGTGCGGGTGGAGGGCCAGGCGATGAGGAAGTCCGCGGTGAACCCAATCGGCCTCAACCCGCGTGCGGGTGGAGGGCCAGGGGGCGTATTCCGCGCTCTTCGCACACCTTCTTAGAACACACTGGCCCTATGGGACCAGGGTCGTGGATCCGGAGTTCAGATATGAGCACAGATACCGTGCCGGCAAGGAAAAGCGCAAGCCCTTCGAGCTCGGCGGCACCGAAAGATTCGCACCTTTCGCATTTCAACCTCAAGTTGAACGGGACACAGGCTCCGCCCGAGATGATGGCGGATCTGCTCGATTGTACGGTGGAGAACGATCTGGATATGCCGGACATGTGCACCATTCGCATGCACGATAACGGCTTCAAGTGGGTCGACTCAAAATTGGTCCAGGAGGGTTCGCGGGTTCAGGTGGAGGCAGGCGGCGAGAAGGATGCCCAGTTGAACGGGATATTCGACGGAGAGATAGTGGGGCTGGAGCCGGATATGTCCGGACATGGGGTTACGACCCTTATCCTGCGCTGCTTTAGCCGGCTGCATCGACTGGCACGAGGCAAAAAGAGCGTATCATTCGTACAGCAAACCGATTCAGATATCGTTCGAAAGGTCGGCCAGGCGTCAGGTTTTGATGTCAATGCCGATCCATCCGGGATAGTGCACGAGCATGTCTATCAGCACAATCAGACAGATTGGGAATTCTTGAACGTGCGCGCCCACCGAATCGGCTTCCGGCTGTATTTGCAGGGACAAAAGAACCTCTTCTTCAAGAAGGTGGACAACAATGCCAAAGAGGTCGTGAAGCTCGATTGGGGTACGAATCTCCGCTCCTTTCGGCTCCAAACGTCACTGTTCGGCCAGGTGAGTGGGGTGGTTGTGCGCGGCTGGGACCCTCTGCAAAAGCGGGTAATCGTGGGGAAATCCGATTCGCCGCAGGGCGTGCCGCATGCCAAAGGCGCAGGCGCCGAGTTCCGGCTGCCCAGCGACCTGCCGAAGGCTGAAATGACGATAACGGACAGGCCGATACACACGCAGGCGGAAGCCGACGCCCTCGCGAAGTCGTACAACGACGACATTGGCGGCGCATTCCTGGTTGCGGAAGGTCTCTGTTTCGGAGAGCCCAAATTGCTTCCGGGAGTGATGGTTCAGATAAACAACATCGGTGAGCGGTTCAACGGCAAGTACTATGTAACTTCGACGACGCACACATACACCCCGTCCGAAGGTTACGCGACCCAGTTTAAGGTCACCGGCAAAAGGCCGTCGTCGCTGCTCTCCGCGATTGGGAATGACCGGAATGACGGGGGAGTAAGTTCCGCCCCGATGGCCAATAACGCCGTGGTCGGGATCGTTACCGACAACAAGGATCCGGATAACCTCGGACGCGTAAAGGTCAAATACCCCTGGCTGTCCAATGACCACACCAGTCACTGGGTGCGAATCACATCCCCAATGGCGGGCTCGGAGCGCGGTCTCTTCATCCTGCCCGAAATGGATGACGAGGTGCTGGTGGTTTTCGAGCACGGCGACTTTAACCATCCGTTCATCATCGGATCTCTCTGGAACGGCAAGGACAAGCCCGTCGAAGGCAATGATAAAGCCGTCGCCGGAGGAAAAGTCAACCGCCGCACTCTAAAATCGCGGATCGGCCACACACTGCTGCTCGACGACACCGACGGCAAGGGCGGCGTAACCATCATTACCTGCGCGGGCCACAAGGTGTTCCTGAACGACAAGGACGACGAGATCATCGTGGTCGACAAGACGGGCGGCAATAAGATAACCATCAAGAGCGGAAACAACTCCGTGAAAGTGGAGTGCATGGGCGACTTCAGCGTGGACGCCAAGGGCAAAGTCTCAATCAAAGGCATGGCGGGCGTGGATGTCAACACGCCGGCGATCATGACGCTGCAAGGCTCGCTCGTTAAGATTAACTGAGGAGATTCGCACATGGGACAACCGGCGGCGCGGCTATCGGATATGACGGCGCATGGGAGCCCGCTGGCGCCCGGCATCGGCAGCCCCAATGTTCTGATCGGGAGCCTGCCTGCCTGGCGCGGACTTTCGGCGGCTGCGGCAGCGGCTCTGGTCGCCCAGGTCGCGGCGGTCGCAACGGACATCGCGACGGCTAGCGCGGCGGCTGCGGCGGCGTCCGGCACGCCCGGGGGCCCCGCCGCGCAGGCGAACCTGGCCAAGACCGCCGTGGACGGCGCGGCAAAACTGGCGTCGATGATGGCGGCTTCCGGCGCGGACATGCACGCCTGCCCGATCGTAAAGGTCGTCATTCCGGACGGCATGGGCGTGGTAATCACTCCAAGCCAGACCGTTCTGATAAACGGCATGGGAGCGAGCCGCCAGGGCGACGTGATCCAGGAAGCGACGTCTGTAAACAGCATCGCAATGGGTCTGCCGACCGTGCTGATCGGCGGCTGATTCAAAGGGTAAACGCTTATGCCGGATCCAACCAAGGACTTTCTGGGGGCCGGATGGAAGTTTCCACCGCGCCTCGATTCGCGCGGTCAGATCGAGCTGGTGCATCAGGAGACGGACGTGGAAGAGGCCATCCGCATGATACTTATGACGCATAAGGGCGAGCGGCCGATGCGCCCGGAGTTCGGCTCCGAACTGTATCGTCTGCAGTTCCTGCCGCTGGACGCCGGAACGGCGGGCCAGGCGCGGCGCTACGTGCAGGAGGCGCTTGCCCGCTGGGAGCCTCGCATCGGCGTGCTCAACATCCAGGCGGTTCCGGACCCGAAACACGAGGCCCGGCTCTTAATCGAGATCGAATATCAGGTGCTGGCCACCAACTCCGAGCGCAACCTGGTTTTTCCCTTTTATGTTATTCCCGGAGAGGAGTGAGGTTCCGCCATGTCGCTGCCTTCGCCCAATCTTGATGATCGTACATTTCAGGACATCGTGGACGATGTCAAGCGCCAGATAGGGCAGCGCTGTCCCGAATGGACGGATCATAACGTCTCAGATCCGGGCGTTACGCTGATCGAGCTATTTGCCTGGATGACGGAGATGGCGCTCTACCGCATGAACCAGGTGCCGGAAAAGAACTATATCAAGTTCCTGGAGATGCTGGGCATAACGCTGGAATCCCCCGCTCCGGCGCAGACCGACCTGCGGTTTCTGCTCTCCCGCCCCATCGAAGACCGGGCAGGCGAGGAAGCCTTTGCTCGAACGCTGCGCGCCCGTGAAACGGTTGCGGCGACCAT